>CAJWOB010000134.1 GCA_913043885.1 uncultured Spirochaetaceae bacterium
ACCGGTATTATAATACCGGGTACTGTCGGTGTACTGTGCCCGTCGAGGTTTCGGTTTACTACCCGGTACACGCGCGGGTACCGCATCCGTGTACTTTACGGCCACGGGTACCCGGTAATATCCGGCTACCCAATACCACGTTGTCGCAGGTAATTCGCATGTCGTAGCCGCACGGTAATTGCCGCAGTAAACTATACCGTATCGATAATGTACTGCAACGATCAGCTTACCTGCCCGGGTACTTAGTAGTACCCGGTACCCGCAGATAACATTACCGTATCGAGCAATTCCAATTCGCGTACGCGGATATTGCTGCCGTGGAATAGACTAGCACTGCGGTACCCGGTACACAGCCCCCGCTATTGCCGCTCGTTCGTCACAACAATAACGCGCCGATTCTTGCGCCCCGTTCGTAATACGCAGAGGCGTGCGCCGTCCGAGGTCGGTAGTAAGTCCCCGTCGTCAAATTCCTCCCCACCGCCACTGCCATTGCCACGACTGGGCGCCCGGGAGCGAGGGGCAGGCGTGGCACAAGGACTATCCCATCGGCGGCCACCCGCGCTGCCACCGCAGCCGCTGGGCGCTGCTGTTCTACTACCCGCAGGACGTCAGCGACGACATGGGACCGACGGCCGTGCAATCCAGCAGCCAGTATTACATGGACCCGCGATCCGGCATGCCCGAGGTCGCGCTCGCCGTCGAGGCCGGCACGGTCGTCATCGCCCACTACGACATCTGGCACAGAGCCACGGCCAACACGGGCGACCGGACCCGCTACATGCTCAAATTCCTCTTCGCCCGCCGCCGCGATCCCACCGTCCCCGCCTGGGACGCCCGCACCGCAGCCTGGACGCCGCCGCCAGGCGATCACCGCACCCTGTGGCAACACATGTGGCACTGGCACCGGGGCGAAGCAAAACCCGCTCCGGCGCCAGAAGATCCCGGCATAATCGCCACCCATATCGCGGCGCTCGGCGATCCCGACCCGCTGGCCCGCCGCCACGCCGCCGACGACCTCGGGACCATCCGCGCACCAACGGCCGTTCCCGCCCTGGCGGCCCGCTTGCGGGACGAAGACGAGGCCGTGCGGCTCAACGCCGCCTATGCACTGGGCAGCGCGGGCGAGGATTGGGTAGCCACGCTGCTCGCCTCCCTGCGCGAGGAAGCGCTTGCCGACATCGATCTGACCGAGGCCAAGACTGCGGACAACGGACACGGCACCAACCCCACAGCGCCCGCCGCCTCCCACGCGCTCGCCGTCAGCGGCGAACTTGCCCTCGAGGGGCTGCAGCAAGCGCTCCGCGACGAGGAGTGGTACGTGCGCGCCTGCGCTGCAGACGCACTCGCCAACATGGGTGCCGCCGCCCGACCCGCCCTGGCAGCACTCACCGCCGCGACAGAAGACCCTCATTGGTGGGTGCGGCGCAACGCGATCGAAGCGCTCCGCCGCGGTGGCGAGTTTCCTCCAGGGGCGGCGGAGTGTGTTAGCCGCGCACTCTCCGACGACGACTACCGGGTACGGCGCAACGCCGCCATGGCCATGCGGGACGTCCCCGCTGCCGCGGAGGAGTCCGTCGCGGCCTTGCGCACCATGCTGCGCGACGAGAATCGCTACAACCGATTCTACTCGCTGGAGGCGCTGCGCCGCCTCAGCAAGACGCACGAGGCGGCCGAGCTGGCCCTGTACGACGAGCTGATGACGGCGCGCTGGTGTTCGCTCACCATCCCCGGAAGCCTGTACTAGCCGCGCCCAGCCAGCACTAGAGCGGGCGGCGTTCGCTCCAGGGGCGCGCTTCTTCGAACGCGGCTGACGCAGCGAGGACCGAGGCCTCGTCCTCCATCCGGCCGACGATCTGGCAGCCTATGGGCAGACCGTCAGAGGAAAACCCACATGGCACGCTGGCGGCCGGATTGCCGGTGAGGTTGAAGGCGGGAGTGAACGGGATGCAGCTCCACCGCGGCATGTCTACCGCCTGGCCGTCGATGCTCGTGGGCGGATGCCCGATCGGGAACGCCGGCACGGCGGTGGTCGGGCAGAGCAGCAGGTCCACTTCGGCGAAGAACGAGTCGGCGTAGGCCCGATAGCGGCCGATGGCGTTCAACGTCGCATAGTAGTCGGCGGCATTCTTGCTACGGCCGTGCTCGAGGTCTGCGCGGAGGTAGTCGGTGAGCTGGTCGGCGGTCGCCGGGTCGTCCAACAGCTCGCCGTGGCCGGCATAGCCCTTGATGCAGAAGAAGTCGTAGAACCGCGCCATCAGTGCGTCGTTGCTGTCGTCGGGGCAGAAGTCGCGCTCCTCGACCTCGGCACCCAGCTCCTCGAGTGCAGCCGCCACGCCCCGTACCGCCGCCACCACCTCCGGATCGGTGGGCGCGCCCCCCTGATCGACGCTCAGGGCAACGCGGACACCGCGAACGCCGCGCTCCAGGCCGCTGGTGAAATCGGGGGGCGCCGCCGGCAGCGTCATTGCCTCGGCATCGGCGGACGGCCCGGCCAGGACGTTCAGAAACAGCGCCGCGTCCCGCACGGTCTGCGTCATCGGCCCCACACACGAGTTGTTGACCGGATGCCATGAGTGCTCGTCGATCCACCGCCGCGGGACGCGCCCCTGCGACGCCTTGATGCCGAAGATGCCGCTCAACCCGCAGGGGATACGCACCGAGCCGCCCCCGTCGCTGCCCTGCGCGATGGACGTCATACCGGCAGCCACCGACACCGCCGCACCACCGCTGGACCCCCCGGGGGTCCGTTCCGGGTCCCACGGATTGCGCGCCGGACCGAATACGCGATTCTCGGTAGTGCCGGAGTGTCCATATTCGGGTGTATTGGTCTTGCCGATGATGATGCCACCCGCCTCGCGGATGCGCTCCACGCACAGCGCGTCGGAGGTGGCGACCTCCTCATCGGGGATGGAGCCGTGGGTGAAGCGCACCCCTTTGACCGCTTCCAGGTCCTTGATGGGCACCGGGATGCCGTGCAGCGGACCCAGATCATCGCCGCAGGCCACCGCCGCCTCCGCCTCCTTCGCCTCGGCCTTAGCCGCGTCGGCCATCACCGTGATATAGCCGCCAAGCGCGCCGTCCACCGCCTCGATGCGGCGCAGGGTTGCCTCCACCAGGTCTACCGGTGACAGCTCCTTGGCACCGATCATGCGGCGCAGATCGGAAGCCGGCGTGTAGCCCGGCAGCGCGGGATCGAAGGTGATCATTACCGCGACCCGCGCCCACGCGACGCGCCGACTGAGATTTCGGTTGAGCCTCTGTATTCCATTGGAGAGCCCATGATGGCGCCACTCCGGCGGCGGGGCAAAGGGGAGCAGCGCGCTCCTTCGCTATGACCTCAGGACACGCCGGATGCGGAAGATGAGCTGCGCGCCCGAGCCAATGCCGAGCAGGAGGCCGACGCCCAGGAAGACCAGCGTCCACAGCGATCCCCCCACCGCGCGAACGGTCGAGAGCCACCCATACCAGCACGCCACCGAGAATCGGAGCCGCCACCGCCCAGCCCGCCTCCAGTCCCAGCAGCACTACCTTCAGAGCGTTACCCGTTTCGCGTCGCATCCGATTTTCCGTCGCCCTGGCAACGCTGCCGCCGCCGGCTCATTCCGAGTAGCATGATAGCGGCATGAGAGTCGCGATCGCCTCATACGGGCAGGAGACCAGCAGCTTCAGCTCGGTACCTACCACGGTGGAGACCTTCCGACTGTACGGCCTGTTCGAGGGGCACGAGGTGCTCGAGGAGTGCCGGGGCGTCGGTGCCGTCGGCGGGTTTCTCGAGGTGATGGACGAGGCAGCCGAATGGACGCCCCTTCCCCTCTTCCACGGCTGGGCCGGCGCCAGCGGCCCCGTCTCGGCTGAGACCTTTACCTGGTTCGTCGAGCGGCTGCGTGCCGGTCTGCAGCAGGCGATGCCCTGCGACGCCCTCTACTTCGCCATGCATGGCGCGGCTGTGGCGGAGCAGGCCCACGACAGCGAGGGCCATCTCCTGCAGATCGCCCGCGAGATCCTGGGGAGCGAGATACCGATCATCGTGTCGCTCGATCATCACGCCAATCTGACCGCCACGATGGTCGATTGCGCGGACGCGCTGGTGGCGCACCGCACCCAGCCCCACGATCAGGAGGACACCGGGCGACTGTCAGCGCGGCTGCTGCTCGCCATCGTTCGCGACGGTGCTCGACCGACGACGGCGTTGCGGAAGATTCCCCTCATCACCCACCAGGAGCAGTTCCTGACGTCTGGCGGGCCGATGAAGCAGTGGTTCGATCTGGCGCGGGAGATCGAGCGCCGCGCGGGCGTCCTGTCGGCGTCCACATTGCCGATGCAGCCGTGGCTGGACGTGCCGGAGGGCGGATGGGCCGCGGCGGTTGTCACCGACGCCGATCGGGCACTCGCCGACTCGCTGGCCGACGAGCTGGCCGCCTGCGCCTGGCAGCTGCGCGACGAGTTCTGCCGACTCAACAGCGTTCCCGCCGAAGCCGCCGTGAAGCGTGCGCTGGCAGCCGATGGCATGAGCGTTATCACCGACGGCGGCGACAATATCTGGGGCGGCGGCGCGGGCGACGGGACCGCGCTGCTGGCGGAGATGCTCCGACACGAGATGGATGGGGGGCTTGGGCTTATCACCATCATCGACCCAGCGGCGGTGGAGACCGCCACGCACGCCGGTGTCGGAGCGACGGTGACGCTGTCGGTGGGCGGCAAGCTGGACCCTAACACCGGGGGGCCCCTCAAGGTGACGGGGCGCATCGCCGCCCTGGGTGGAGGCCGTATGGAGGCTAGCCTCCTCGGCTTCCCCTACTACGACGTCGGTCGAGCGGCGTTGGTGGAGATCGGGGCAGTCCGCCTCGTGGTTACCGAGGAGCGCGGGGTCAGCGGCAACCACCCGTCCCTCTACCAGCACTTCGGTATCGACGTGAGCCAGGCGCGGGTCGTGGTGGTCAAGACCGTGAGCAATTATCAGTTCTACAAACCCTGGCTGTCGCGTGTTATCCACGCCGACACGCCCGGCGCCACCACCTCACATCTGGAGGATCTGAGCTGGCGCCACTTGCCGCGCCCCATCTATCCGCTAGATCCGGAGACGGTCTTTCCCGCGTAGCGTGAAGAAGACACCCACTCCGTCCCGACCCTTTCCGCCCAGCCCCAATGTATTCCACCCGGAGATACCGAGCGCCTGCGGCTCGCGCAACTCACTGGCCCAGGAGGGGCGCAACCAGCAGGCGGAGGCCGACCGGTTGCTCCAGGCGCAGATCGATCTGCTGCTGGGACGGAAGGGCCGACGCTAGGCGCCGATGGCGGTGAGCAGCTCTTCGGCTGCGGCAACGATGCGCGCTTCCGATCCCGGATCGAGCGCCACCGGCAGGTTGTAGGACTGGAAGAAGAGATCCGGCACCGCGTACTGCGTGTCCACGTCCCACCCTCCCTCGGGGTAGTCCTCGGCGCGTGGGAGGTAGCTGAGGCATGCGTTGCTGTAGCCGATCACCTGCGTGTGGGCGACCGGCGACGCGGCTCTGACGGCTATCCCCGTCTCGAAGAACAGCTCCGCGCCAACGGCGACGAGAGCGATGTCGTTGACCCGTATGGCCTGCACCACCACGTCGAGGGTGGGGTCGCCACGCTCCACCGCGGCAACCAGCACATCCGCCCAGTGGGCGAACTTCTTGGCGATCGAAAGGTCCCAGCGATGGCCGCCTGCCAAGGCCTGCTCCAGCTGCCCGTGCCAGCGCTCCTGGATTGCCGTCGCCTTTGCCAAGCTCGGCAGCTCGACATAGTCGAGCGCCACCGTTCGCTCACCCACCGCGAAGCGCTGGCATGAGTCACCTGCCACCTGCTGCCACGGCCACACAGAAATCGACGCCAGGGTGTCGATCGGCTGTCGCTCGCCGCGGGTGACGTTGGTCCGGATTCCGGCGGCCACCTTCACCACCTCGCCGCCGAGCATAGCGCCAATCCGGTTCTTGTTGTCCCGACAGTCCACCTCCGCACCGATCCCGGTGATGGGGTTGATGTTGCCGCCGCAGGCCTGCAGGAACATCGCCGTGCCGCCGAGCGTCCCCTCGACCACCGCCCGCGCTGCCCCCGGATAGTCGGACGAGGCGACGTGCGAGTGCGGCCCCATGGTCACCGGGTGGCATCCGTAGCTGAACACGATGGCGATGGGGGTGCCGTCGTGGTGGTCCACCCGCACCACGCCGACCGCCGGGTCGGTCGGCGTATCTGGCACTTCGGCGAGGTGGTAGCTGCCGTCCGATCGTCGTTCGCGGCGGTAGGCACCGATGGCGCACTCGCCCCAGCCCGCGCCGATCCGCGCCGGCCGCAAGGCGGGCGCCGCCTCCGTCGCCGCTTCCTCTGCCCAGCGCAGCAGGTCCGCCTGGTAGGCCGACTCCAAGGCTGCCTGCGCCCCCGTCGCCGGCGTGAAGCCGGGCAGGGCCGGGCCGGAGCGGGTGTGGCTCTCGTTGAACAGTCCCTGCGACGGCTCGGTGCCAACTCGCTGGGCAACGACCTGCCGAATGCGCTCGACAATGACTCGGGTGTCAAACGCCGTGAAATTCACATGCCGGAAGACCAACCGCCTGAGAATTACGAAGCACCATATCATCGTACTTCATTCCAAACGAACTTAATTGTTTTAATGCGTTAGAAGCAACAAATCTTCCTGATCCAGAATTAGATTCGCCTCTTTCTACAAATCCAGCCATTTCTTTATTATTTTTATTACAGCATCAATATCACAACACAGCTTTAGAGGATTTGTAACCATAGTTTCTACTATAATATCGAAAAATATAAGCTTGCTGAAAAGAAATTATATATTTTCGAGTTTTACATTTTCCCAAAATCTACCGTAATATTAAGAATGCTCAAAAACAAATAATACTACCTTGTTAGAAGGAATGTGGACCCGCTACCTCCCTCATATTGATAAAATCAGAGAACTATTAAATAATAACATAATTGGACAAATACAATCTATATTAAAAAGAACCGTTAAAAAAATTGAGATAGAGAAACATGAA
>CAJWOB010000135.1 GCA_913043885.1 uncultured Spirochaetaceae bacterium
GCACCGCCTCCACGTCGGGCGCGTCCAGGTCGCGCACCTTCACGCCGCCATGCATCTTCAGCGCGCGGCCGGTAGCGACCAGGACGACGACGCGCGGAGCAAATCCGCCGTAGCCGCACACGATGTCCAAGAACTTCTCCGCCCCCAGGTCGAAGCCAAACCCGGCTTCGGTCACGGCGTAGTCGGCGCTGGCCAGGGCAAGCTTGGTCGCCAGCACACTGTTGGCACCCTGGGCGATGTTGGCGAACGGCCCGCCGTGCACCAATGCAGGTCCTCCCTCCAGGGTCTGCACCAGGTTGGGCATTAGGGCGTCCCGCAGCAATGCGGCGACCGCGCCTTGCACGCCCAGCTCCGCCAGATGCACCGGCTCGCCGTCCTCCCGAAACGCCACCACGATGCGGCCAAGGCGCTCTTTTAGCTCGCTGTAACTGCTGGACAGGCACAGGACGGCCATCACTTCCGACGCGGCGGTGATGTCGAAGCCAGTCTCGCGGGGGAGGCCGCCGGTCTTGCCTCCGAGACCGACCACGACGCCGCGCAGCGAACGGTCGTTCATGTCCAGCACCCGCTTCATCGCCCCGCCGCGGACCGCCAGCCGCCCGACGTTGCCGAAGTGCAGGTGGTTGTCCATGGCGGCGACCGCCAGGTTGTGGGCGGAGGTAACCGCGTGCAGGTCGCCGGTGAAGTGAAGGTTGATGTCGTCGGCTGGCACCACCTGCGCAAGGCCACCGCCGGTGGCGCCGCCCTTCACGCCCATGGTCGGGCCGAGCGACGGCTCTCGCAGTGCCACGCAGGCGCGCTTGCCGATGTGGCGCAGCCCCTGGGCCAGGCCGATGCTGGTGGTGGTCTTACCCTCCCCGGCGGGCGTGGGGGTAATCGCGCTGACCAGGATGAGGCTGCCGCCGTCCGTCCCGGCGGCCTGCAGCTTGCGGCGCACTGCCGCCATCGACACCTTGGCCTTGTGTGGCCCGTAGAGAATGAGGTCGTCGGCTTGCAGGCCGAGCTCCGCTCCCACCTCGCCTATTTGCCGCGGCGCTCCCTGGCTCTTCGCGGCAGACATTACAGCGCGCTCCGCGCCGCAGATCGCGGGTCGCTTACGGTCTTGCCGCTGTGCAGCACGCCGCGCATGCAGCGGTCGCGCCAGTGCTCCGATGCGTCGTAGAGCTTGGCGTTGGTGTCCACGGTACTGATCAGCACCGACCCGCGGTGCAATGGCGCGCGCGTCACGATCATCCCCTCCTGATTCACCACGAAACTCGGCCACGCGTACTTGCGCGTGCCATTGGTGGCGCTAACTGCGAAGTAGTTGCTGGCCGCTGCCGCCTGCAGCGTGAACGGCACCGACTGCAGGTAGTGGACCTGCCTATCGTGGCTCATGCCGGCGTTGTGGAACGAGACCAACGTGAGCTCGACGCCGCGGCGCTTGTACTCGCGAAACAGCTCCGGGTAGCGGTAGTCGTGGCAGATCAACAAGCCGCACTTCACCCCGTCGACCGCGAAGATCACCAGCTCGTCCCCCGGGCTATAGGAGGACAGGTCGCCGTCGTTGGCGTCCTTGCCGGTACAGAACAGCTTGTCGTACCTGGTGATCAGCTTGCCGGTGTCGGAGATGACGTACAGGCTGTTGTGCGGCTTGTGCTTGCCGGTGAGGCGGTGAGTGGAGCCGACCACCACCCACAACCGCAGCTCGGCGGCCAGCGCCATGACGTCCTGCATCGCTGCGTCGAGGGCGTCCCAGTCGAGCTCCGTCCCCCGCTTCAGCTCGGCACCGAAGTAGCCGGACAGGCACACCTCGGAGAAGTGGGCGAGCGTGGCGCCCCGCTGCTTTGCGGCGCGCATCTGCCGAATCACCGCCTTGCGGTTGCGCTCGACATCGGCGCTCAGCTCGAACTGACAGGTGGCGAGTTTCAGCTTCATCCTCGATGGTCGCTCCAGTCGAACAGGACGTTCATCATGTGCTTCTCGCGGCGCACCGCCATCTCGTAGGCCTGCACCACCTGGCTCTGCCGCTGCGCCCCCGACGCCATCAACCGCAGCACATGCCGGCAGTGGCGCCACGTGCCGTTGTCGACGTAGTCACCTGCGGGATGGGGGTAGAGTGCGGCGTCCTCGAGTTGCTGGTCGCCGTCGTAGAGAACTGGCTTGGTGCGCGTCACGGTGCGCCGAGGCCAGCGTCCGCCATAGCCGCCGACTTGTCGAGCTACCCAAGGCTCGGCGCTTGCGCCGACGCCCCGCGGCCACGACCATGCGACAGAGGGAGGAGATCAGGTGTTCGAGACCGTCCGCGTCGCCGCCATCTCGTTTGCTCCGCGCAAGTTCGACCTAGCCGCCAACGCCGACCGCCTGGAGCGGGACTTCCGTAGCGCAGCCGCCCGCGGCGCGCAGCTGGCGGTTGCCCCCGAGGGTGCGCTGGAGGGTTACGTCGTCATGCCGATTATCGAGGGCGCCGCACCCGCCGCTCGGATGCGGGACGTCGCAGTTTCAGTTGCCGGCGCCGAGATCCGGCGCTTCCGCGAGCTGGCCCACGAGCTGCGGATGTGCCTGGCGTTTGGGCTGGCCGAGCGCATCGGCGACGACGTCTTCAACTGCGCGATCTTCATCGATCACACCGGCAAGCTGTGCGGCAAGTACCACAAGATGCAGCTGGCAGAGGGCTACACCTCGCGCTGGTGGTTCAACCGCCTGGGCGCCCGCAGCCGCGCCATCGCCACCCCGTTCGGCAAGTGTGGGTTCCTTATCTGCAATGACCGCTGGAACCCCGACATCGCCCGCATCCCGGTGCTGGATGGCGCTCGCTTCCTGCTGGTGCCCTCCTATGGCTCGCGCGCCAAGGAGCAGGACGCCGCCGTGCTGGCCCGCGCACGCGAGAACGGCGTGCCGATAGTGGAGGCCAACGTCGGCGTCACCATGGTGGTGAGCAAGGGGGAGGTGGTGGCCAGGGAGCGCAAGGTCAACGCCATCACCGTCGGCGAGATCGAGATCCCGGCGACCGCTACGGCGGCGAACCGCGACCAGCACGAGCAGTGCTTCCTGCGCTGGCGCAAGCGGGAGATGTCACAGCGCTACCGCGCAGGTGTGGAGCGGAGGCGCGACAAGGCGACGGCCGGTGCGGGCGGCGCCGAGCTGCAGCACGATGCGACCGGCCGACTGGTTCAGAGCGGTTCCCGGTCTCACTACCGGGTCGGGTAGGGAGGCTTCCGCTAGCCGTCGTCGCGCTGGCGGGAACACGGGTGACACCGGCGGCGGGCGAGCAGGCATCCCGCCTCGAGTAAACCCTCGCAACCCACATGAACCGATGCTTTCCGTGGTCAATCCTCGCGCAGGCTGGCATGCCGACTCGTTTCGAGAGGTGGCCAATCATGGCGACGATCTAAGGAGCGCATACAACCACCCGATCGGGCGGCACTCACCTCACCCGTGACCCGACAGTTGCGCGAGTCGCTGGTGAGTGGGCGCCGTGCAGATAGGAGTCCAGGCGAGTTTCGTCGCAGCGCGGGCCATGTCGGCGCAGATCGACGCTTCGCGCCTCCGACGGACGATCTCCACGGGCCGCCGATCGGCCGGTGAGAGCCTCGTAGCTACCGTCATTTTGTGCGGCTCAGCCAACGCCGCGTGCACGAACACGCTCGCGTAGCGGCATGGATCGATGCTGCTCGTCTGAGTGGGTATTCTCTCGCTCCGATGCCTCCCGCCACGAGTAGACCTGCCTTTGTCGGGCGGGAGACCGAGCGGCAGGAGCTACTCTCCACGCTATCCCGAGCGCGAGAAGGTGAAGCGCAGTGCCTCTTTCTCAGCGGCGAACCGGGGATCGGAAAGACCGCGCTTTGCCAGGAGCTGACCAGAGAGGTCGTCGCTGACGGCGGACTGGTGCTATCAGGGAACTGCTACGAGGAAGAGACTCTCTCTGTTCCCTACCTTCCGCTCGTCGAGGTGATCCGCGACTACGTTGCTCAGCACGACTCCATCTATGTGCGGGAGATGGTGGGCGGCGTGCTCGCCGACATAGGCAGCGTGGTGCCACAGATACTCGCGGACTTGGACGTCGAGGCGTTGGCACCGACTTCACCTGAGGAAGCGAGTCACCGCCTCCTCCAAGGGATGGTTCGGTTACTCGAGAAGGTCGCCGAGCGACAGCTGACGATAGTGATCGTCGAGGATCTCCACGATGCAGATCAGGGCACCCTTGATCTTCTCGTGTACATCACGCGCAGGCTTGGGGGTACGCGCCTCGTGCCGGTGGCCACCTTTCGAGACACGCCGCTGGGCGCCGGGCATCCGCTCTTGCACGCCCTCGTCCAGCTTCAGCGCGCTCCGACGTTTCGACAGTTGCGGCTCCGAGGAATGGAGGCGGACGACGTCGCCGAGTTGGTGGTAGCCTATGACCATATACGGCCGTCACCGACGATCGTGGCCGCCACTGTCCGCCACACAGGGGGCAACCCGCTGTTCGTGTTGGAGGTGGCCCGCTATCTCTCGAATCGAGAAGACGACGACGTGCACGTCGCTGAAGCGATCGCGCGCATCGTGCCAGGACGCGTCAGCGAAGCAATCGGCGTTCGGCTGGCTGGCCTGAGCGCGAGCTGCCGGAAGCTTCTTGCTGCGGCCGCCGTTATCGGTCTACGGGTCGACACGGCACGCCTCGCTCGGGTGGCGGACATGACTGGCAATCAGCTGCGGCGCGCCATGGGAGATGCGCTTGCCGCCCGCATCCTGATCGAGTTGCCTCTACCTGGAGGCGGCACGTATCGGTTCTCTCACTCCCTGTTCCGACGCGTTCTGTACGACCAGACGCCGACGACTGTGCGTGGACAGCTACACCGTGCAGTCGCAGAAGCGCTGACAGAAGCACACCGCCAGATTGGTGACTCGACCGAGGATCCCGAACTGACAGCTGAGCTCGCCGAGCACCTCTCGCACTCACTGGAGCGTGGCGACTTGGAGCAGGCGGTCGACTTCTTCCGGGCTGCGGGACGGCATTCACTCGCGGTGTTCGGCTACAGCGATGCCGCGAGGTTCTTCGAGCGAGCGCTCTGGGTTCAACGTGGATACGCGCCGGAGGACCAAAACACCCGCTGTGAACTTCTACTGGACCTGGCCGTGCCCCTCCTGCAGGTGGACCCGGAGCACGCAGTCGATACGGTGCTACCTGAGGCGGCGAAGCTCGCCGATGCGCTTGACGACAAGACTCGCGCATTGAGAGCGTCGGAGCTCGCGTTGGCTGGCCTACACAAAGGCCACCCATGGGATTGGGACACTCCCATCGAGCGCGAGCTCGCGTGGGCACGACTCGGAGTCGCGCGCGCCGCCGCAGGGGGCGTCGGCGAAGCGGCGGCACCGCTGCGGCTGGCGAACGTGCAGTTCGTCGCCGCCGATTTCGACGACGCGGCGGCTCTCGTTGGGAAGGCACTGGCGATAGCTGAGGAGACAAACCAACCGTCGATCCTGCTCCATGCTTTCGGCGGGGTGGCCGCCGGACTGTGGGCGCCGCTCTCGTCGCCTTCACAGTGGCCTCAGTTGCGTCAGCTCGCGGCGCAACTGGCAGGCGTGCCGCGCGACAGCGTCGATCAGGCGGAGCTCAGCAACATGCTGCTCTGGTGTGCCAACGTGTCTCTCGCGAGCGGTGATCGGGAGACCGCCGAGGATCTGTGGCGGTATGTCGAGGCGTTGTCGGAGCGCACCGACGAAAGCACGATCCTGAGTTGCGCTGCTTACGCAGGGATGACGCGCGCCTACCTGGACGGTGACCTCAGGGCTTGCGTAAGGATTGGCGAGGCTGGTGCCGCCGCGCTTCGCGACGCCGGTGCTGAGGGACTCGCCTATCAGGTGTCAGACGCCACCTCGCGGCCACGCATATATCTCGGCTGGCCGGGGCGCCCATCATACACAGAGACGTCTAGCCCGCTGGCCAGTGGGGACTCGGGCGCACACGAGGCGGAAGTGCGTGACCGGCTCGAACCGCGCCGTGCATACCGGATGAAGCATCTGCCGACGTTGATCGTGACCTCCAACCTTGATGTGGCGCTGTTCCGGCGTGACGCCGACTGGGCGCGACAACTGCGCGACCTGTTGCAGCCGGCGGCGATGATAGTGGATTCGCGGCCAACGCCACTTGCCATTCCACGGTTGCTCGGCGAGGCGAGCGCGCTGAGTGGTGAGCCGGAGGCGGCACTCTCTCAGCTATCCGGTGCGCTCTCCGACCTGGAGACCATAGGACATCGTCCGGAAGTGACTATGACCCAGCTTGCGTTGGCGGAGCTACTGCTCGCCTACCCAGCGCTGGGAGGGATGCGCAACGCTGGCGCGAGCGCCTCCGAGCACTTGGCCCACACTCGCACCGCGCTAGCCTCGATGGAGGCGGTCTTCTTCGACGAAAGGCTCGAGGCGCTGTCGGTGACGAACGCCTCACGCCAGAGCGGTGCGGCGAGGCTGGAGTCTGTGACGCTGCGGGAGCTGGCGGTACTGCGCAGCCTAGCCGACGGTTGGACCAACCAGGAGATCGCCGCCCGCATGTCGATCAGCAAGCGGACGGTCGATAGCCACCTCAGCAACGTCTACGTGAAGATCGGCGTGGCCAACCGCGCCGAGGCCGTCGCCTTTGCCTTGCGCAACGGCCTCGCGGAGTAGCCGCAGCCCGTTGAGGTCGACGTGCTGCCAACGGCCTCCCGGATCGCGTCAGCACTCGCTGCGTCACTGTACGAGATGTAGCCAAGTGAGGCGCTGATCAAACCATCGGCGACCTGATAAGTCTGCAGGACGTCTCCCTGTGTCCAGCCCGCAGCCTCGGACAGCCGGTAATGGAACGAGACCTGCGCAAACGCCCGGGTCCCTTGGCCGTCCAGGTGGCCCGCATCCCATCTTCCGTCGTACTTGAACCCATCATCGGTGGCGGCCTTTGGCGTGAAGTATGGTGGGTTATGGAAGTGGACGGTCGGCGCGAAGGCTGCCTCTCACCTCGCGCGATCGC
>CAJWOB010000136.1 GCA_913043885.1 uncultured Spirochaetaceae bacterium
GATCGGCGATCTTCTTCAGTCGCCGGCTCTCGAGGGCAGTACCATCGTGCTGCACGACATCGATGCCACGGCACTGGGCGCGGTCGAGAAGAAGGCCACGGCGTACGTCGAGCAGAAGGCCCTCCGCTACACGATCGAGGCGACCACCGACCGCCCCGCCGCGCTGAAGGGGGCGACGTTCGTCATCATCGCGATAGAGGTGGGTGACCGGTTCGCTCTTTGGGAGCAGGACTGGATGGTGCCCCTCCAGAACGGCATCCGCCAGGTGTACGGCGAGAATGGCGGCCCCGGCGGACTGTTCCACGCCCTCCGCATCACGCCGCCGATCCTGGAGATCTGCGCCGACATCCAGGCCCACTGCCCAGCGGCCCACATCTTCAACTACAGCAACCCGATGAGCCGGATCTGCACCACGGTGGCGCGGAAGTTTCCCGATCTTCGCTTCGTCGGTCTGTGCCACGAGATCGCCAACATGTTTCGCCAGCTGCCGCCCATGCTCGGTGTGCCGCTCTCGAACCTCGAGCTCCAGGCGGGCGGGCTCAATCACTTCAGCTTTCTGTTGGAGGTGCGGTATCGGGATAGCGGCAAGGACGCCTACCCCGACGTCCGCGAGCGGGCTGCCGGATTCTACGCCGATCTCTCCGCATCGCTCGGCGAGGCAGCAGCGAAGAGCGGGCGCCACCCGGGTGAGCTCCCGCCGGTGCTGCGCAAGCGAGAACCGGGCTTCGTCGAGCGCGGGCTGTTCATGGAGCTGCTGGACAAGTTCGGCTACCTGCCGATTACGTCGGACAGTCACTTCGGCGAGTACATCCAGTGGGCGCACGAGGTCGCCGATCACCGTGGCATCCGCGACTTCTACCACTGGTACAAGACGATCTCCTCGAACCGCGCCACCGCGCAGATCCACAGCGATGGCTATCGTGAGCGCGTGGTGCCGATTATCGAGGGGATCCTCGCCGACTCGGGGGTCGAGGAGGCGGCGGTCAACGTGCCGAACGCCGGACCCCTTATCGCCGACCTGCCAGAGTTCATCGTGGTGGAGGTACCGGCCCGTCTGCGACGCGAGGGGCCGGTGGGTGTGGCGCTCGGCGCGCTACCGCGTGGCGTTGCCGGGCTGCTGAGCAACCAGGTGGCGATCCACGACCTGACGGCCGAGGCGGTGCTTACCGGCTCGCGCGCGGCGGCGCTGCAGGCGCTGTTGGTCGATCCGGTGGTGGACAGCGTACGGGCGGCTGAGGCGTCGCTGGCGACGATCCTGGATCTACAGGCGCCCTACCTCGGCTACCTCAGATAGCCTGCGGCCGGGCAGATCGGCCCGGCCAGCAGCTCTTCCAGGCGGCTCTCCAGGCCCAGCTCCTCGATCGCGCGCGCGACGAACACCATCCGCGACTCTGCGACCGGTTCCGGCCACTCCGCTACGTCGATGCCTGCTAACGTGAGCTGAACGAGGCGTGGCCCCTGGTCGGTGGCCACCACCCCCTTGGCGCGCTCCACCCTGCCGGCGAGCGAATCCAGCAACTGCAGCAGCGACGCTAGCGGGAGGACTCGTTCGGTTTGCAGGGTGTGGCTGTGGTAATCGTGGTCGTGGCCGTGCACGTGCCACGTACCCTCGAAGTAGGTCGGGCGCCACTGGTACACCACGGTGCGGTCGATCTGGCAGTGAGCGGCCTCGACGATCAGCGCTCCGAGCTGGCATAGCACGTCGACCCGGCGGCGTGCGGCCGCCAGCTCCTCGGTGCCGGCCAGGTCGGCCTTGTTGAGGCTGATGGTGTTGGACTGAATCACCTGGCGCTGCAGCGCCACCAGGTGACGCTCGTAGCGGCGGAAGGTGCTGGCATCCACCACGCACACCACATCGCCCAACGCCACGCGGCTGCTCAGCGACCCCGAGGCGAACAGCGTCGGGAACGCGGCCGGCTCGGCCAGGCCGGTGGCCTCCAGGAGGATGGTGTCGGGGCGCTGCTCGTCGACCAGCGCCACCAGCGACTGCTCCAACGGCCCGCTCAGGGTGCAGCACACGCATCCCGACGCCAGCTCCGTCATCGCGTACCCGGCGCGCTCGACCAGGGTGACGTCCAGCGCTACCTCGCCGAAGTCGTTGACGACGATGGCGGGGCGGAGCCCCGGCGGGATGTCGGCGAGGGCGCGGTTCAGCAGCGTGGTCTTGCCGGCGCCGAGAAATCCGCTGAGTACGTGGACCGGCGTAGCGTTCAGATGGCCGGCACCCCCTCGAGCGCCGCGGCGATCTTCTCCTCGGTGTGCTCGTAGTTCACCAGCTCGCCGTCGAGGTAGCTGCGGTACGCTTTCATGTCGAAGTGGCCGTGGCCGCACAGGTTGAACGCGATCACCTTACTCTCACCGCTCTCCTTGCAGCGCAGCGCCTCGTCGATGGCCACCCGCAGCGCGTGTGACGGCGCCGGAGCTGGCACGATGCCTTCCGTCCTGGTGAACAGCTGCGCCGCGTCGAACACCGGTATCTGGTGAACCGCCACGGCCTCGATCAGCCCCAGCTCGTAGAGATGCGACACGATCGGTGCCATGCCGTGGTAGCGAAGCCCGCCGGCGTGAATGGGGGCGGGCACGAAGCCGTGGCCGAGGGTGTGCATGCGAATGAGCGGCGTGGTGGCCGCCTCGTCGCCGAAGTCGTAGGTGTAGCGTCCGGCGGTAAGGCTGGGGGCGGCCGCAGGCTCCACGGCAACGAAGCGGGTGTCGCGCTCACCGCTGATCTTGGCCGCTAGCAGCGGCAGGACGAAGCCGCCAAACGATGAGCCGCCACCGGTGCAGCCGACCACCACGTCCGGATACTCACCGGCCTGCTCGAACTGCGCCAGCGCCTCCTGGCCGATTACCGTCTGGTGCATCAGCACGTGGTTGAGCACCGATCCCAGGCAATATTTCTTCTTGCCGTCGCTGGCCACCGCAGCCTCCACCGCCTCGGAGATGGCGATGCCCAGCGACCCCGGCGAATCGGGGTCGCCCTCGAGCACGCGCTTGCCGGCAGCGGTGCTGGAAGACGGGCTGGCCGTTACCTGCGCGCCGTAGCTCTCCATCATGGTACGCCGGTAGGGCTTGCCGTCGTAGGACACCCGTACCATGTACACCTCACACTCCAGGTCGAGGAACGCGCACGCCATCGCCATGGCGCTCCCCCACTGGCCGGCGCCGGTCTCGGTGGTCAGATGGGTGATGCCCTCCTCGCGGTTGTAGTACGCCTGGGGCACTGCGGTGTTGGGCTTGTGCGAGCCCACCGGAGAGACTCCCTCGTACTTGTAGTAGAGGTGGGCGGGGGTATCGAGGGCCTGCTCCAGTCGCCTGGCCCGCACCAATGGCGTGGGGCGCCAGAGTCGGTACATGTCGCGCACGGTCTCCGGGATGTCGACGTAGCGATCCTGGCTGACCTCCTGCTTGATCAGCTCCATCGGGAATAGCGGGGCAAGGTCCTCCGGACCGATGGGCTCCTTGGTACCCGGGTGAATCACCGGCGGTAGCGGCTCGGGGAGGTCGGCCTGGACGTTGTACCAGGCGGTAGGGATGGCGGATTCGGCAAGCTCAAAGCGTGAACGTTCCATATAGGGCTCCGTGTGAGATAAGGCTCCGTGTGAGCTTGCCCCGGGGGACGACGCCCCCTTATCGGAGGAACCCCTATTGGACTGGCGGCGCCGCGGGATCGAACGTGTGCGCTCATGCAACCGGTCGGCGTCGTCCGCAGCCCCTATCAGAGCGAGGATCAGATCCCCAAGGGCGCAGGTGTCGAGCACCGCGCGGAGGGCATCCTCGAGCTGCTCCCCAAGTTTGGCGACGGCCTTACCGACATCGAGGGCTTCTCGCACCTGTTCGTCGTGTGGGTGTTCGACCGTGCGTCCGGCTATGAGCTGCTCGTCACCCCGCCGACCGACACCCGCCCACACGGCGTATTCGCCACCCGCATGCCCCGCCGCCCCAACCCGATCGGGCTCACGGTGGTCGCGCTACTGGACCGCGATCGGAACCGGCTCCGCGTGCGCGGCGTGGACATGCTCGATGGATCCCCGATCCTCGATATCAAGCCCTACCTGTCGAGCGTCCCGGATGAGGAGCTGCGGCGCGGATGGCTCGACTAGCGGCGGGAGATCTCGAGCTCGTCCATCGAGAGCCGCCCGCTGACCTCGCGCGAAAAGCCGACGAACGAGAAACCGTAGCTCTGCTGCTCCTTCAACAACGAGCTCAGCGGCGCAGGGTTGGCGGGGTCGAGCGACCAGCTGTGATGCCACTGCGACTCGTCATCCGGCAGAGTCACCCTGTTCGGCTCCGCGGCCCAGCCCCCGTCGGAGACCGCCAGCGGCTGGCCGGTCAGATGCCAGCGGGTATGCGCCCCGTGGATCCAGAAGTAGCACGCGGCGCCGTCGAGCTCGAGGCCATCGCCGCTCCCGACTGGAAGCCTGCTCGCAGACGGAGGCGACCGTGCCCAACCGGGCGCTGATATGGTAGAAGTCGCACCACTGCTCAACCCACCGCAATTCGGATGACGGATACACACGAAGAGGTCCTCCACGAAGAGCAGCTACACGGGCGCTATCAGTATGTGGAGAAGCGCATCGAGCCGAATTTGAGCTTCCCGACCCGCAGGTGCTCTCTGACGACTCAGGGCGAGGAGGAACCGATCTGCAAGCTGGACCTGCTCTCCTTCGAGCTGCGGTTCGGCGCCACCGCCATCGAGGTAGAGGGACTCGGGGGTGTACAGACCATGCCGGAGCACCGTCGCCGCGGGCACATGGCCGCCCTCATGGACCACGCGCTCGGCAGAGCCACTGAGCGGGTGGGCGCCGCTTTCCTGTTCGGTATTGGTCGCTTCTACCATCGCTGGGGATTCGTTCCCGTCGTGCCAGATACCAGCATGACCCTCGAGACCGCCGACGTAGAGCGCACCAACGGCGCTGCGCCCCGCCTCGTCGAGGGAAGCACCGACGACCTCGCCGATGCGATTGCCCTCTACAACGACGTGCACGGGCAGCGGCCGTGCACCGTCAAGCGCGGCTCATCGTGGAATCGACTCGCGCCAGACGAGACCTGGCAGCCCGGCCCGGAGTGGTACGTGTGGCGGCACCGGGGCGAGCTCCTCGCATACGTGGTCCTGCGCGGCCACTATGCCGGGTGGGGACCACGGGAGATCGTCGCCCGTGAGCTATGCGCCCGCGAGCCGGAGCACGCTTCCGGCGTCTTACGAGTGCTGTCACGTTGGGCGGTCGCCGCTCACCGCCAGAAGCTCGAGGTGGCCGAGCCGGTCGACTCCGCCGCCGGCGTGGCGGCTCGGCGGTTCGGCTGCACGGTCGAGCACAAGTACTACGCGACCGGGTTCTGTATGGGTGTGACTCTGGATCGTGCCCGGTGGCTTGGCGTGCTCCAGCCGGAGCTCGAGCGGCGTGGACAGGCTCACCGCCTCGAGCAGACTAAGTCGCGGGCGGCGTGTGCCGCGTTGCTGGCTGGTGAGCTGGTGCCCGACAACGGGACCCTGCTGCAGCTGATGGTCGGCTACGTCGGTTACCGCGACGCCGGTGTGTCGAGCGGTGGCCATGAGGAGGCGTTGCGTGCCTGGTTCGCCGGCACCGCCACCGAGACGCTGCCGGCACCGCACTCGCACCGCCTCGACCGCTACTGATTCGCGTCGGGGGCGTTGTCGATCATATCGAGGAGCCGCTGCCGCTCTTGCCCAATACCCACGGCCAGGCGCATGGCCGCTACCGGCACCAGCCAGGCGTCGGTGTCGGCCTGCCGCATGCCTGTGTTCCTCTTGTAGCCGGTGAGGTAGTCCGCGTACACGAGGCTGCGGGTGGCCCGGATGATGAGACGAATGACACCGAGGGGAGGCAGCGCGGCGCTCTCTCGCATCAGCGCCAGCGGGGGCCTGCGTCCATGCTGGTAGCCGGTAGGATGCGCACCTGCACCAGGCCTCAACGCCCCTCGATGAACCCGGGTCGCGCGGCGAACATGTAGATGAGGTCGTAGTACTGGCCGTCCCGGTACTTGCCGCGGGGGAGGCGCCCATACTCCCGAAACCCGCACTTCTCGTAGCAGCGTATTGCTCGTGAGTTGAACTCGAAGACAGTCAGGATGACGATGTTGAGGTTCAGGTCCGAGAACGCAAACCGAGTGAGTAGGCTCACCGCCTCCTCCCCCATAACCCTGGCCCCACAGATTCTTCCTGCCGATGAAGATCCCCAGTACGGCGGTCCGGTCGACCCGGTTTACGCCATCGAGCGCACAACCACCGATTAGCTCGTCCCGTTTGGCATCGACGATGGCGAAGTTGTGGGGCTCCTTGGAGAGCTTGTCGAGCAGATCGCGCTCGTAGCCGAGGCTGAACGTACGATGCTCACCAAGCCCATCTACGACGTCGCGATCGTTGAGCCACTCCGTGTACAGCTCTGCGTCGGCGGGGTTGATTGGCGATAGATAGCACTTCTCGCCCACCAGCTTTCGGAAGTATCTGGTTGGCGCTGCATCACTCATGTCGTGACCTGTGGCACAGGTGCCGTGGGTGGATATCCGACTTCGGTTGGTTCATGGCCGCAGCGCCCGCCCGCGAGCGCCGATCGGTGCGTCGTCGGTGGCGTACGCTGCTCACCGCGCGGATGGTGGGGGAGGAGTGGCACCGGCGTCCATTCCGCGCCACCCTGAAGGGGTTCGACGAGATATTCGACGTGGTCCAGTTGACTCCGGTGAGTGGCTCACTTCGAGTGAGCTGGTCACCACCCACGCCCGCGGAGTGAGTGGCCGGTACCTTGCGCTGCTGCGTGGCATCAACGTCGGCGGCAAGAACGTCATTCGCAAGGACGACCTGCGCTCCTGTTTCGAGGAGCTCGACTTCCAGAACGTCACCACCTACATCCAGAGTGGCAATGTCCTTTTTGGCGCTGCGACGTCGGACGTCGCGCGCCTGTGCGACCAGGTAGAGGCGGGGCTCGCCCGCC
>CAJWOB010000137.1 GCA_913043885.1 uncultured Spirochaetaceae bacterium
TCGGCCAGCTGCAGCGCCTCGTCGAACGCGCGCTGACCGAAGCGGGTATCGATCGGCACGCGCTTGAACTGCTCCTGCTCCCAGTAGTAGCGGAGCGGATCGTCGGCCGGCCAATCCTCGTACACCGCCTCCCACGACGGGTTTGCGCGGAGGTGGGGCAGCAGCATCTGTTCCGAAATAGGCAGCCCGGCCCGGTGGTAACGGTTGTCCAACGAGACCCGGAGTCGGTCCTCGGTGAGGTTTGGCAGTGCACCGTGGACCATCAGGCAGCCGAAGATCAGCGTATCGCCAAGCTCGAAATCGTTACAGCGGGCGATGCCACGGGATTCGGGGGCGTCCACTTTCTGGCCGCCGGCACCGAGTGAGAAGTGGTGGTCGACCACCTTGCCAACCTTGTGTGACCCCTCGATGACGCCCAGCGGACCCAGCTCCATCGGGCAATCGCTGAGCGGCGTCCATACCGACAGTACCTCCAGGTTGCTCTGGAAGTGGACGAAGTCCTGGTGGAACGGTGTCGTGTGCTGGGTGTACTGCGGGAACCAGAGTCGGACGATCTTCTGCGGATGCGGCATCGTCCGCGCGCCGATTACGCCGTCGAGCAGGGCGAGCAAATCGGCGTCGTGGGGGATGGCGTGCACGCCACGCAGCTTGTACATCTCGCCATAGACGTCCTTGTATTCGTCGTGTGGCTCGGTGCACGCCTTGGAAGCGTCGACGCGCCCATCGGCCAGATCGCTGCCCGGCAGCACCCAGTCGCTGCACTCATCGATGCGCTGCAGGATCTGCAGGCGTAGGTCGCGCAGCGTGTCGGCGTCCTGGAAGCCGCGCAAAAACAGGTAGCCGTCGTCGTCGAGCCGCTGCCGCAGCTCCGGGAGGTCGTCGAGCGCCTCGTTCGACACGCGGAACGGCTGGAAGGTCATGCCATCACCCATCGCTGGAGGGCATTCTACTGCCGTACTCGTTCTGCGCCGAGATCTGCCAGGCTGGGATCGGGGCCAGCCGGATAGCCCATTTCTGCCGAATGCGACCATCACTTCGAGCAGGCTGACGTGTTTGCGGCAGTCGGAGTTGCTGTCCTTTCTTGGCGATTCGTAGTCGATCGTCCAGTGGGCGCGAACAATACTCGTACGCATGGCAAAGTTTGAGCTGCAGAATGGGGAGTCCACCGTTCGTGAGGTTCGTACGATCTGGTTGAAGTCGAAGCTACGCGGCTATCAGGCGCGGATCGTTCTGACCGACCGTCGCCTCGTCGTGGCGCAGATGGGCATTCCCGGCATCGGCGGGCTTATCGGCTTCCTCACCAACCGCGGCGGCACGGTCAAGGTCGAGCTCGGCAAGTCGGACGTGACCGGAGTCGAGGCGACGAAGTCCTACGGGGTGGGCGGCGTGGTCCAGGTGAACACGAGCGACGGGTCGCCGGTGATGTTCCGGGCTCCCGTCGAGGAGTGGAAGGGTGCCATCGAAGCTTGGAAGGGGTAGCCGGCGGAGCGGGTAGCCGCGCCGGCCAGCTCGAGCCACTCCGACGGGGCGATGCCTTCGACGGGAATACCACGGCCCTCTCTGTAGCAGGCGCGCACGTAGCCCGTCGTTGCCGTCGGGAGATGGCGCCGTGCCCGCGCTGACGCTGGCCAAGCGCAGCCGCAGCCTGAATGGCAAGTTCGATGAAGGCTCTCGACGCGCTGGCGGGTCGGCGGCAAGATCTTGAGCGTCGCATGAACCTGCTCTTCTTCCATCTGATGCCCTACACCGAGCTGCCGGAGACCTTCCGCGAGGACCATCCCTCGATCTGGGTGGACATCGACTCGCGACTGTTCGATCCAGGTCGCGGCGGTGCGATGTACAACGACTTCCTGGACGAGCTCGAGGAGGCGGCAGCGCTCGGCTTCGATGGGGTGTGCATCAACGAGCATCACTCGAATGGCTACGGGATGATGCCGTCCCCCAACCTCATGGCGTCCATCCTGGCGAAGAACACTGCCAACGCCGCGATCTGTGTGATGGGCAACTCCGCCGCCCTCTATGACCCACCGCTGCGCGTTGCCGAGGAGATGGCGATGATCAGACTGCATCTCGGGTGGGCGTTTGATCGCGGGACTGCCGCTCGGCACCCCCATGGACACCTGTTTTGCGTATGGCCAGAACCCTAGCATGCTCCGCGACCGGTATCTGGAAGCGTGCGAGCTCATCAAGCGTGCGTGGAGCGAGAGTCAGCCGTTCCCCTTCAACGGACGTTTCTACAAACACCGTTACGTCAACATCTGGCCGCGACCGGTGCAGAGCCCCCGCCCTCCGATCTGGGTGCCCGGTGGCGGCGCCCCCGAGACCTGGCGAATGTGCGGAGAGCAGGGATACGTATACGCCGCCCTCTCCTATTTCGGCTACGAAACGGCCAGAGGAGTGCTACACGGCTACTGGGAGGAGATCACTCGTCAAGGAGGCGAGCGGAACCCCTTTCAGGCTGGGTACCTGCAGCTGGTGGGCGTGGCAGAGACGCGGCAGGAGGCGCTCTACCTCTACCGGGAGCCGGCCGAATACTTCTACGACAAATGCCTGCACACCAATCCGCGCTTTGCGGTGCCACCAGGCTACGCCACCGAGAGCGCAGTTCGATTCCGCGCTGGCCAACGCAACGCCGGCAACCCGGTGGCGCAGTTCACTACAACCCCGACGTTCGAGCAGATCCTCGATCGCGGCTATGTGGTGCTCGGCTCCCCGGACGAAGTGGCCGAATGCCTGCGTGGCATTGCGGAGAGCCTCAATGTCGGCCAGCTGATGCTATTGGCTCACTTCGGGAACATGGATCGTGAGCTGACGCGCTACAACATGCGGCTGCTGGCCGAGCGCGTGGCCCCGCAGCTGCGCGACCTGTTCTCAGATCGCTGGCCCGACCACTGGTGGCCGCCGAATGCGCGGCTGGCGCCGGAGGTCGGCGGCACGGCGCCGCGGGGACCGACGGTTTCGGCGTGACCGGCGTTCAGCCAGCGGCAACCTCGGTGGATCTGGCCGGGTCGTCGGCCCGGGTCTGGAGCCTCGGCAGCGGCGACGCGGTTGGCTACCTGGCCGGTATCGGCGGGCTGCCGCGCTGGCCGCAGGTGCTGGATCAGCTTGCCACGCAGCGTCGCGTGGTGGCGCCTTCACTCCCTGGGTTCCCCGGCGGGGCTGTCTTCCGGCAGCTGGATTCCCAGCTCGATTGGCTGCTGGCCGCACGAGACCTGTTAGTCGCCAGTGGACTGGAGGGCGCCGACCTGGTGGGGGTGTCGATCGGTGCGGCCCTGGCGGCAGACGTTGCGGCCGTGTGGCCGGGGCTGGTACGTCGGCTGGTGCTCATCTCGCCGCTGGGCGTCTTCGACGAGCGGCAGCCGACGGCCGACATCTTCGCCCAACCGCCGGGCCAGCTGGGCCGGCTGCTGTGCGCCGACGGCACCCGCTTCGACGAACACGTGACGGTCGCCGACGGTGGCGATCCGGTCGAATGGAGCGTGCAGAGCGTGCGAGCGATGGAGTCGGCGGCACGGCTGCTGTGGCCGCTGGGAGATACCGGGCTCGCCTCCCGCCTGGAGCGTATCCCGTGTCCCGCGCTGCTGTTGTTCGGCAGCGACGACCGGGTGCTGCCGGCGGGGATGCGCGATGTGTTCGCCCAGGCGATTGCCGGCTCTCGCGTTCAGGTCGTGCAGCGTGCTGGTCATCTCGTCGACCTGGACGACCCAGAGACTGTCGCTGGGCTGATCCTCGATCACATCGACGCCGCGGGCCACTAGCGCGGCGATCGGTACAGCAGGGAGCCAGCCACGCGAATCTCGACATCGACCAGGTAACGCCGTAGCGCCTCCTCGTCTACCTCGATGCCGAGGCCTGGGCTGTCGGGTGCCGCAATCCGGCCGTCGCTGTCGGTCTTGATATGGTTACCGGTGATGGCGCGCGCCAGCTCGCTGAGGTCGACCGGGTACTCGCACAGCTCGTCCGCGGTCGATCCGGCGTACGGCTGCAGTGAGGCGCTGAGCGCAAGGTGCGAGGTAAAGGTGTGGTTCACGTAGCGGACGTCGCGTGTCGTTGCGTAGTCGGCCACACGCTTGGCAACGCTGATGCCGCCAATGCGGCCGGCGTCGATCTGTACGTAGCCGATGCCGGCGTAGTCGATCGCGTGCCGCGCCATGTGGTAAGTGTGACTGCCCTCGCCACCGGCCAGGACCAACCGGTCGCAGCGGTCCGCCAGCTCGCGGTAGGACGACAGCGCGCCGGCCGCGAACGGTTCCTCCAACCAGGTAACGGCGCTGGCCTCCAGGGCCTCGAGGCGGGCGGATGCCGTCGCCACGTCCTCTCCCCACACCGTGCCGGCGTCGACCAGAAGCGTCGCTCCTTCCCCGAGTTCCTGCCGAGCGGCAGCGAGCTGAGCGGCATCATCCTGAACGCTGCCACGGCCGAACGGCCCCCAGCCGAGCTTGGCAGCCCGAAAGCCCTGGCCACGGGCGCGACGCGTCTTGGCCAGCGTTTCAGATGGACCCTCACCGAACAGCATGGAGGCGTAGGGTACCTTCGGGTGGCTGCGTTCATAGCCGAGCAGTCGCCAGACCGGCGCGTCCAACCGGTGGCCGAGCAGATCCCACATGGCGATGTCGACCCCGCTGAGGATGTGGTCCGCCTGCAGCAGATCCATACTCTGCTGCCGGACCAGGTTGCCGATGCGGTCGATGTCCTCGACGCCGTCGAGCTGCTGCCCTACCACAGAGTCCCGCACCGGCTTGCACGCCGAGTGGGACATCGGCGCCGGCCAGCGACGGTAGCGGCGATGCTTCGCACTCTCCCCAACCGATATCGCCACCCGCTGCCAGTCGAACAAGGAGTGCGTCCTGGCTGCCGTCGCCGATGTCGGCGACCTCGGGCATGCGTAATATAGAAGAAATCAGCTTCCTCGATCTTCACAGATCCTCACGACGCCCATGGTAGCCTGGTGGGATGGCAGACGCCGGCTCAGCACCGCGCGAGCTGGAGTGCGTGGTTCCGATCCTTAACGTTTCCGACTTCGCCTGCAGCATGGGCTACTTCGTGGCGCAGCTGGGCTTCACCAAGCAGTGGGACTGGGGCGGCGATCCGCCTACGTCCGGATCGGTCGCGCGGGACGGCATCGAGATCTTCCTGTGCGTCGATGGTCAGGGGCAGCCCGGCACGTGGATGTCGATATTCGTGCGGGACGTAGACGCTCTGCATGCCGAGCTCGTTGGGCACGGGGCGACCATTCGCAGCCCGCCGACGGACGAGAGCTGGGGGATGCGCGAGATGCACGTCGTCGATCCCGATGGCCACGCCATCCGCTTCGGCACCGCCACCCACGACTAGCGGCGCTCAGGGCGCCAGCGCAACGACGCCGACGCCGGCGGTAATGATCAGTGCTGCAGTGATGCGTCGGCCGGGCGCTGCCTCGCGCAGCATCACTGCACCGGCGATAACCGCCAGCACGATGCTGAACTGCCGCAGCGCGACGATGTAGCTGGCGCGTTCCGCCAGCTGGTACGCCCACAGCACCAGTCCGTAGGCACCAAAGATCAGCAGCCCGATGACCACGCTGCGCGACCAGGTGCGCGCCCGCCGGGCCCGCCCCAGCCCCGGCGACTCAGCCGGTTCGTCCGCGCGGCGCAGTCCGCCGGAGACCAGAAGCATGCCGGCAAGCACCGCCGTCGACAGGACGATCTCCGCCAGCCCGTAGCGAAGCGCCTGAGGTAAGCCTCCCCCGGTGCTCGCCGCCATCACCTCGGCCGCGCGCTTGTCGAAGACCGTATAGCCCACGGTGCCAAGCGCGGCCACCGCCGCCCATAGCACCTGTGGCTGGGCCCAACCGGCCAGCTGGCGCCGGCGGCTCGTCCGTGGGAGCTCCCCATGTTGCGATGGCGACGACGGGTGGCGCGCGGAAGGGCGTGAGGGTGGGCGGGAGACGACTACGCATCCCGCCGCCACGAGAGCCAGCCCGACCCAGCCAATGGTGCTCGGTGTGCGTTGTATCAGCGAGTCGGCCACGCCCAGCAACAGCACTGGCAACGCTCGAGTAATCGGATATACCACGCTGAGATCGCCATTCTGATAGCCGTAGCTGAGCCCCACGAAGTAGACGCCCTGGCAGAGCCCGGCGCCCAGCAGCGGCGCCCATACGTGGCCGAGAATGGGCACTCCGGCGACCTCGGTTATTGCCACGACCAGCACGCCGGGGGTCGCCAACACCAGGCCAGCGTTCAGAAAGACCGTCGGACGCGGCCCGCCGGCGCCCTTTGCCAGCACGTTCCACCATGCGTGGAGGAAGGTGGAGAATAGAACAACGCCAATGGCCAGCGCTGGCACGGTGCCGGAGTATAACGCTATCGCCGGCCGGTTGCCGAGCCGGGGGAGGGGCGGTAGCCACGCCCCGTCCCATGGTCCAGGTCGAGCATCTCAGCAAGAGCTACGGGGACACCCAGGCGGTCCGTGATCTGTCATTCGGAGTGAAGCGCGGCGAGGTGCTTGGCCTGCTAGGACCCAACGGCGGCGGCAAGTCCACCACCATGCGCATCATCACCGGCTACCTGCGGCCGACGTCCGGCAACGTGCGGGTGGCGGGTATCGGCGTCAACGAAGCCGCGGCGTTCAAGCGCTCGATCGGCTATTTACCCGAGTTCTCTCCATATATACCGGGACCTGATCGTCTACGATCTGCTGCAGTTAGCGGCAGCCGCCCACGGCGTTCCGCGGCGCGAGCGCATCGAACGTTTCAAGCGGCTCAGCAGTCAGTGCGGGCTCGAGGCAGTGATGCACCGCCCCTTCGGCGAGCTGTCGCGCGGTTACAAGCAGCGCGCCGGGCTGGCCTACGCGCTGGTAGGGGATCCCGAGATCCTGGTCCTCGACGAGCCCACCTCAGGCCTGGACCCCAATTAGATCGTCGATATCCGATCGGTCATCAAGGACATCGG
>CAJWOB010000138.1 GCA_913043885.1 uncultured Spirochaetaceae bacterium
TCTTCCTGGAGAATCATCGATAGAACAAAAGGGGTCGCGACCACGACCAACGCCATCAATACCGTGATGACCAGAATGATCGCGATCCCGCGTTGACGGGCTACGTTTTGAGGCATGCCAGATCCAAAAAGGGGTTTCTACTTCCGCTCCAGATCCGCCTCTAATCTATCGAATTCGAGCTCAGGAGACAATGATCGGAAGCAGGTTTATTTACATCGAAAAATAACGTACTCCGCCTGATGTCTCTTTCGAACCGGAGTCTCGACGCGGTCTCCGTCGAAAACGACCAAGAGGCGATCTCCCTCGAGGACCGTCACGCCCTCCGGTTTACTCGAAAATCGATAAGGCCGACCGTCGCCGTCCCGCATCAAAGCCGGGAAGCCCCGTTTGCCCTCAAAAACGACAAGATATCCCCCGAGAGAATCCTCCGTCTCGAAACTCGCGAGAACGTACAAACGGTCTCGGACGGAATCGTACTCCAAACCCGAAATCCCGATCGTTTCGGACACCTCCGGAAGGTCGAGGCCGACATCGACACTCTGCTCGGCGATAAGCGCACGTAGCTGCACGGACGGACGCAGCAGCGCATCGACGCCCGCCTCGTCGACGGCGATCGGCTGGCTGCGCAGCAGATCGGCGCCGGCGGTCGACCGGCATAGGTCACCCACCTCGGACATCACCCGAGAAAGCTCGAGAATCTCGACCGCGTGCGCGTCCATCGGGGAGCTGTGACTGTAGCGTGCCCCCACCGCCGCGACGAGGGTTGCCGCGACTCCTGTCGCGCCGACTCCCGTCGCGGCGCAACCGGTCAGCGCGTGCGTTGGTCCGGCACGCCAGCGGCGCTGGCCTCGGCCTCCGCGTCCTGCATTTCCAGCAACGTGCGCAGGTAGCTCTCGTACCGATCCGGATGGATACGGCGGGCTGCGACCGCCTCGCGAACTGCACAGCCCGGTTCCTCCACGCACATGCAGCCCGGCAGCGAACACTGCTCGACGAACGGTTCGAGGTCCCGGAACCAGAGCCGCAGCTCGCGCGAATGGATACCGGTGATCTCGAGCTCGCGTATGCCCGGAGTGTCGATAACGCAGCCGATGCCGGCGAGGTCGAGCAGCTCCGCGAAGGTAGTGGTGTGGGCGCCGCGGTTGTACTTCCGCGACAGCGCGCCCTCGCGGCGTTGCAGATGCGGATCCATCCGGTTCAACAGCGCGGTCTTCCCGACGCCAGACTGACCCGCTATCGCGACGACGCCAGCCTCCCGAATTACCTCGGCCAGCGCCGCGATACCCTCGCCATTCTTCGCCGAACAGCTGAGCCACCGGTACCCCAACGCCTCATATGCCCGCAGCCGTTCTTCAGTCGCAGCTTCGGCTGGGAGGTCGGCCTTGTTGAGCACCAGCACCGGCTCCATGCCGCCCAGCTCGGCGCTCAGCATGAGCCGGTCCAGGAAGCGCGGACGAAACGGCGGCTGCCCATAGGAACCCACAGCCAGTAGCAGATCGGCGTTCGCGGCCAGCGTCTGCACCGCGCCGCGCTTGCGGTTCCAGCGACTGAGCGCGGTTTGCCGCGGCAGCCGCTCGACGATGCTGCCGCGGAGGGCGTGGGCGCTGGCTTCCAGCTCCACCGCAACGAAGTCGCCGGCCGCCAGCGGATTGTACGCTCGGCCGCCGCCAAGCACCTTGCCCTTGATCCGACACTCGACCACGCCAGCGGCGGCAGAGTGCTCACCCGAGGTCTGCCGCTCGCCCAGGCGAACCCGGTAGATGTTGTTCGCGCCGGTAAGGACCCGACCGCGTCGTGTGGAAGTCGCCAGGACTGGCAGTATGCCGGTCCGCTCCTAGCCCGCCCAGGTTGGTGGATTGGCGCAGCCGCTGGTGGGTAATAGGCTGCGGCGTGATCCGTTTCCCCGACTGCGAGGTGGCGGGCTGCTCGGCCCCGGCGCTGGCGCAGCAGCCCACCTGCCGCGAGCATTGCGAGGACTGGGATCGCTTCGTCGCCAGCGCCCACCGCCTGCTGACCGGCTCGCAGGAGCTGGAGGGTCTCAACTTCACGGGGATCACACTGGAGGACGTGGACCTGGGGGGACGGCTGCTGCGCGGCTGCTGCTTCGACCACGCCACACTGCGGCGCGTACGTCTGGCCGATGCCAGCCTGCTGCAGGTGTCGTTGGCATACGCCACCGTGACGGAGCTGGATGCACCGCGGCTGACCATGACCGCCTGCGTATGGGCCCGCAGCGAGCTGAGCACGTTGGAGCTCGGCGGCAGCGACCTGCTGCGGAGCAACTTCGTCGCGATCCGGGCCAACGACGTCAACTTCGACGGCTCGGACCTTTCCGGTTCGCGCTTCTCGTGGGCGCGCTTCGAGCGCGTCAGCCTCCGCGACTGCAACCTGCAGCAGGTGCACTTCGTCGGCACCGAGCACCTCACCGCAACTTGCATGGACGAGTCGAACGTGCTGGACGCCACGCTTGAGTAGCGTTGCGGCGCCGTATGTGCGCGCCAGCTACCCGCCGCCTCCGTTCGCAGCGTCGTTCCTGGTCGCAGCGGAGGCGAGGCCGAACCGCCAAGCGACGTCGCCGAGAGTCGCCGCCGCGCTCATCGACCCCGGATTCTTCGACGCCGGACTCGTCGACCTTATCGAGGGCAACGGTCTCGAGATCACCAAGGTACTGATCACCCACGACCACCCGGCACACACCCACGGCCTGGCAACCGTCGTGCGGGCGTACGGGCCGGCGATCTACGCGGGTCAGGACAAGGTCGCCGGACTCGATGCAGTTCCGTTGGGGAACGGAGAGCGGATCGACGTCGGCGATATCGAGCTGGAAGCGATCGCGTTGTACGGCGACGCAGGAGAGGTGCTGGCGTTTCGGCTGGACGACCTACTCTTCTCGGGGCCCGCCATCTCAGCCGGGGAGGTGGGCACCACCGCCAGCCCCGAAGCCGCGGCGCGGCAGCAGCAGGCGCTCCGCGAGCGGGTGGCGACGCTTCCGGGACGAACGCGGATTCTCGCCGGTCACGGGCCGCCCACCACGGTCGCGCTGGAGCTGGCATTCAACCCCGCGTTCAGGTCACCTCCGCCGCAGCCCGCCACGTCGGAAACGGCTCCGGAGGCGGGGAGCTGAACAACGTCGGTTCCACCTGCCCAGGAAGGCGGATGCGGAGGTGGCGGGCGTGCAGCATCAGCCGCGGGGCGGCGCTCCGCGACTGCGCGCTGCCGTAGAGCGGGTCGCCGGCGATGGGGAGCGCGCGCCAGCTGCAGTGCACGCGCAGCTGGTGGGTACGACCAGTGAGCGGCCGGAGCAGCAGCAGCGATCGCTCCGAGAGCGTTGCCCGCAGCCGGTAGCGAGTGACCGCGCGCCGCGCCCGAGGTGCTGCGCCAGACGACACACGGAAGCGAAGCGGATGGCGGGGATCGCGTGCCAGGTGGGTGTCGATGCGACCGATCGGAGGTACTGGCCGGCCGAGCACCCAGGCCAGATAGGTCTTGCGCACCGTGCGCCGCCGAAACTGATCGGCCAGATCCGCGTGCGCCCGCGGGTGCTTGGCCACGATCATCACCCCGGAGGTGTCCATGTCCAGTCGGTGGACGATGCCGGGTCGTAGCGGCTCGTCGAAGCGTTCGCCGAGCGATCCGACATGATGCAGCAGCGCGTTCACCAACGTACCGCTGTGTCTCCCGCTGCCTGGGTGCACCGCCATCCCCGAGGGCTTGTCCACCACCAGAACGTCGTCGTCCTCGTAGATGACCACCAGCGGGATGGGCTCCGCGGTAGCTCGCGACGGTGGGGGTGGGGCGAGCTCCGCCTCGACCAGGTCGCCCTGCTGAAGCCTGCGGCTCAGCTTGGCGGCGGCGCCGTTGACCTGGAGCTTCTGCAGCCTGCCGCGCAGCTGACTGCGGTTGGCCAGGCCCACCTCGTCAGCCAGGTAGACGTCCACCCGCAGCCCTGCCCCGGCGGCGGCAACGGTGGTCCGGAACAGGCAGCCGGCTCGGTCTGAGGCCGTCAACCGCCCGCCGAGGGGGATGCGGCGCCATCGGCGGCGGCCTCCCGCCGCTCACGGTCCACCCCGATCAGGTAGTCGACCAGGGCGAACGCAACCGATACGCCCACTGCCCCGATCGCAACCGCGATGCGGTCCTTCTCCTCAGGAAATGGATCCGCCCCCAGCGGCTGGGCATAGGGTGCGCTCAGCGGGTCGAATCCATCGAACGCCCAACGCCCGTAGTCGTAGGCTACGCGGGTGAGCAGCAATGCGAGTGGAAACACCCCCACGGCGATGATCTCGCCACGACGAAGAGCGTGCAGCGCCGGCCCGAACTCCTCCGGCAAGTAGGGCTCTGGAGCGTCGGGATCGGGCGCTGGGTCGGGCTGCTGGGCGGCAAGGGCCCCGGCCCCCATCACCAGGACGACCAGTATCAGCCAGAGCGGTTGCCGCATCACGACGGCTGCGCCGCCGCCGGATCCGGGCGCGGGCCCAACACCACCGTGCCCAGCCGCAGCAGCGTCGCTCCCTCCTCGACGGCAAGCTCGAAATCTCCGGACATCCCCATCGACAGCGTGTCGATAGTTGCGTCGCGGATACGCATGCGCTCGAACGCCTCGCGGGTGTGGCGAAAGCAGGCGCGAATACGCTCGCGATCCTCGGTGTATGGCGCCATGGTCATGACGCCGGCGACGCGCAGCGCCGGAAGCTCGCCACCGATCTGCTGTTGCAGCTCCAACAGCTCCTCCAGCGATCGGCAGCCGTGCTTCTGCACCTCGCCAGAGCTGTTCAGCTCGAGCAGCACCCGTATCGGGGTGGCCGGCGTGCCGAGCGCTCGGGCCAGCGCCGTCGCCGTCGCCAGCTTGTCGATCGATTGCACCGCATCGAACAGGCCGGCGGCAGCTGTCGCCTTGTTGCGCTGCAGATGGCCGATGAGGTGTAGCTCGTAGTCGGCGCGGCCAGGATCGCCACCGTACTTCTGCGTCGCTTCCTGCACGCGGTTCTCGCCAAACAGGCGAGCTCCTGCGGCCAGTAGCTGGTCGACCACCGCACGCGGGTGGGTCTTGGTGACGACCATCGTCCGCACCTGGGCAGGATCGCGCCCGGCGCGCTCGGCCGCGGCGACCACCCGGGCCTGAACCTCCTCGAGCCGCCGGGCCAGCATGTCTGAGCATACCCCGGCGGCTGCGACGCTGCGCGCGCGTTGCCCGGCCCGTGACCGCGGCTCTATACTGAGTTCGGAAGCCCCACCACTTCGCGCGCGCGTCACGTTTCTCGTAGGGAGGCATTGGATATGGCAGTCAACGGCAAACGCCCTCAGGGAGACTCCGAGCAGGGCAGCACCGGCACCTGGAAGGTGAAGGTTGGTCTCGCTCAGATGCTGAAGGGCGGCGTCATCATGGATGTCGTGACCGCTGAGCACGCGAAGATCGCGGAGGATGCCGGCGCCTGCGCGGTAATGGCACTCGAGCGGGTGCCTGCGGAGATCAGGGCGACCGGCGGCGTGGCGCGCATGTCGGATCCGACCAAGATCGCCGAGATCGTGGAGGCAGTATCTATCCCGGTCATGGCCAAGTGCCGCATCGGCCATTTCGTAGAGGCACAGGTGCTCGAGGCACTCGGAGTCGACTACATCGACGAGTCAGAGGTGCTTACCCCCGCCGACGAGGACAACCATGTCTGGAAGCACGACTTTAGCGTCCCATTCGTGTGCGGATGCCGCAATCTGGGAGAGGCGCTGCGCCGCATCGCCGAGGGCGCCGCGATGATCCGCACCAAGGGGGAGGCCGGCACCGGCAACGTCGTCGAGGCAGTGCGCCATGCCCGTACCGTGCTGGGCGAGATCCGCCGCGTCGCCACATTGGGTCAGGAGGAGCTGGTCGCCACCGCCAAGCACCACGGTGCACCAGTGGAGCTACTGCGTGAGATCCACGCCGATGGCCGTCTCCCGGTGGTGAACTTCGCCGCCGGAGGCATCGCCACCCCTTCGGACGCCGCGATGATGATGCAGCTGGGCGTCGACGGTGTCTTCGTTGGCTCGGGCATCTTCAAGTCGGAGAATCCACAGGCGATGGCCAACGCCATCGTCCAGGCCACCACCCACTATCAGGACGCGGCCAAGATCGCGGAGGTGTCGCGCGGGCTCGGTGGCGCGATGCCGGGCATCGACGTCCACGAGATCTCGGAGCAGGAGCAACTGGCCACCAGAGGCTGGTAGCTCGGCTGGCGCGCAGGCCGCGAACGCACGATTCATCCATGACCGTTGGTGTGCTCGCGGTGCAGGGCGACTTCGCGGAGCACGCCGCGGTGCTCCGCTCTCTCGGGGTCGATACGGCCGAGGTGCGGCTGCCCGACCAGCTGGAAGCGGTCGATGCGCTCATTCTCCCGGGCGGCGAGAGCACTACCATCGCGCGGCTGATGGACCTCTACCATCTGCGCGAGCCGGTCATCCGTCGCGTTCGAGATGGCATGGCCGTGTGGGGCACCTGCGCCGGCATGATCATGCTCGCGAGTCGGATGCGGGATGACCGCCCGCAGCCCTTGGGTCTTATGGACATGGAGGTGGCGCGCAACGCCTTCGGCAGGCAGGTCGACAGCTTCGAGGCAGATATCGTCTGTAGCCACCTCGACGGCGGACCGCTGCAGGCGGTGTTCATTCGCGCTCCGTCAGTGGTGGCGGTCGGACCGTCGGTGGAGGTGCTGGCCACCCTCGCCGATGGCACCCCGGTGGCGGTGCGGGAGGGCAAAATGCTGGCCACCGCGTTCCATCCTGAGCTGACCGAGGATCGGCGCCTGCACGCGGCGTTTGTCGCCAGTGTCGCAGACGCCAGTGTCGCAGACGCCAGTGTCGCAGACGCCAGTGTCGCAGACGCC
>CAJWOB010000139.1 GCA_913043885.1 uncultured Spirochaetaceae bacterium
TCCTCCGTCAACCTGACCCGAATCTCTATCTCGGGGATGCTATCGGTGGGATTCAGATCGTAGTCGAACTTGACCACTCCGCGGTCGCTCACGTCATCAGGAGCCGCGCGCCCAGTTGTTGCGGTTGACCACGAAGTGACCTGCTCCGTGGTTCGGCAGCCCTCCGCGGGTTACGTGGCCGGTAATCACCCGCCGAAAGCCGCTGTTTCGGCGTTCGCTGCCGGCCGGGTGAATCGCCCCGTCCAGACTGCGGCCGTCCAGCCGCCAGTTCATGTCTTCGTCGTCGTTCGAAGTCACCGTCAATCGCCACTCGATCGCCTGACCGTCGGCCGGAAACGGACCCCACACGAAGACATCGCCTGTCACTTCATCTGGCGGCTGTTGTATTACCGTGTGAACGGCGTCGAGGATAGATTCGGTGACTCCGTTGAAGAAGTCGGTGAGGCGCTTTGTCTCCGTGTACCACTCAGCAGTATCAGCAAGCATCAGCGAAGAGATGTGAAGGTTCTGGCTACCGACAGCACCAGGGAAGTCGATCCGAATGGTGTGGATAGTAGGCAGCACGGCCGCGGACGGCCCCTCGGGCGGCAGCAGTTGGCAGCCGAAAGCCGCCAGCGCGCACAGAAACGCAACTACCCCGTTTTCATATGCCGCTTCCGTAACACGTCCGTTTCGGAGCGATCAACGAGTATCTGGATCCTGTCGTCGAGGTTCGCGTATCGCCCTCCAGCAGGATACCTAGACACCTCGTGCTAACATCGGCACATGGATGTCGCAGTGGTAGGGGACGGTCCGGGCGGCTTGAGCGCCGCCATCTTCCTGGCCAAGAACGGACAGGAAGTTGCCGTGTATGGTGACGACAACACGGCGATGCACTGGGCGCTGCTCAAGAACTATCCGGGGATCGCGGAGATCAGAGGCTCTGATTATCAGAAGATCGCGCGGCAGCAGGCGGAAAGCTTCGGCGCCAAGCTGATCGCGGAGCGGGTCGACGCGATAGACCGGAACGACGACGGATTCGTCGTGACCCTGGATAGCGGCGAATCCACCACGGTGAGGTTCGTGATCCTTTCCGAGGGGAAGAGCCCGCGTCTGGCGAAGGCACTCGGTCTGGAATTCGCAGGCGACGGTGGGGTCGTCACCGACAAGAACAGCCAGACCTCCATCAGCGGGGTCTACGCCGTCGGCCGCCTGTCCCGGCCGGGGCGCAGTCAGGCCGTTATCAGCGCCGGTGACGGCGCGGCAGCCGCCATCGACATCCTGTCCACCTTGAAAGGCGAGGACCTGACTGACTGGGACTCGCCTCCCGAGAGTTGACGAAAGCGCCAGTCACGTAGCGATAAGGCCAACAGTGGAGACCCATATCCGCAACGTCTACCGGAAGATCGCCGCCGGCAGCCCGGCGGGCGACCATGCGAGCCGTCCGCCCAGACTGCTACAGAAGCGGACGGCGCGCGGCCTCGGTGGCAAGGTAGCCGGCCCGCAGCTCCTCCAAGTGGCGCTCGGCCTGGCGGGCGGCGGCGGTAGGAACTGGGTCGATGGCATCGAGGATCCGCCTGGTGGCGACCCTCACTGCCTTCAGGGCGCCCGTGAGCGAGGCAGCGGTGCTGACCGGCTCGGCGGGGGTCGAAGCGGTGACCATGGTTGCTGTTGCTTGCATGTGACATAGCCTGGTTCTAAGGACCCCATCTGTTCACTCGGGTCTTTCCCTGGCTTCCGAGGCACCTCTGGCCGCCCGACCGGTCTCAGGGGTACCCCTGAGAACCACCTCACCCCTGAGGGACCGGATCTGGGTGTGCAGCCACACCAATCGCCCACGCCGCGGCATTCGGGGCGCAGCTGTGTACCCGCGACCGAGCCCTCCGCGAGCACTACGCCGGCGCGATGTGGGCGGAGGGCTGAGCCAGCGCGGGAGCGCTGCGCCGGCGGCCTGTGCTGCCGTAGTATGGCCGGATGAGGGCAATCGTCATCGGGACCGGTTGGGCGGGAGAGGGCCACACCCTCGGGCTGCGCCATGCCGGCGTCGACGTGGTGGCGTTGTGCGGGCGCACGCCCGAGCACGCGAAGGCCGGCGCCGAGCGGTTGGGCATCGACGATCTACGCTTCGACTACCGGCAGGCGATCGAAGACCTGCGGCCCGATATCGTCGCCATCGGCACGACGGTAGCCCCACACCGAGAGATGGCGGAGGCGGCCGCGGCAGCCGGGTGCCACGTGGTCTGCGACAAGCCGCTGGCGGCCGACGCCGCCGACGCCAAGGCAATGCTGGACGCGGTGACCGCCACTGGGGTCCGCCACGGCTACCCCACCGTCGGCGCGTTCTACCCCTGGGTCACGCTCGCCCGATCGCTGGTGGCCGACGGGGAGATTGGCCAGCTCCGCCATATCGACCTGCTGGGTCGCGGCGAGCCCGAGCCGGCCACGCCCTACAGCTGGATGTCGCGACTTGCCGACGGCGGCGGAGCGCTCAACACCGTCTTCAGCCACATGTTGCAGATGATTCGCCGCGTGGCAGGGGCCGAGCTGGTTGCGGTGGCCGGAGTCGCGACCCGGTAGGTCGATCGTCGGGCGATCGGGGACGCTCACCACATCCGTGACGTGATGGAGGAGCGCGTCGACTTGAGCCGCACCGATCTGGAGTGGCGCGACGTGGACGCCGATGACAGCATCGACGTGGTTATGCGCCTCCGGCAGGCACCCGGTGGGGAGATAACCGCCACGGTACGCTGGGAGAGAGGGCGGCCGCCTGCGCCACCTACTGCGCTCATCCAGGGTAGCGAGGCGACCTTCGAGGTGACGGGCATCGACGCGCAGGAGATCGACGTGCACCGCACCGACGGCACCGTCGAACCCCGCACCATCCCGGTGGAGTTGTTTGTCGACGACGGGGAGGGAGAGCGAACGCAGAAGGCGTGGAACCGCTTCTTCGCGCGCTTCGTCCGCGACGTATCTGGAAGACCCGATGGCGACTACCCCACCTTTCACGATGGCTATGTCTGCTGCCAGGCCATCGACGCGATCCGCTCCGGCAGCGGGATGGTGACCATTCGCGATTCCCCCGCGCCGGCGTAGTACGCTCCCCCAATCACATGGGCAAGACCTATCGCGGCGCAGTAATCGGCTACGGCAATCTGGGCGTTCGACATGGCGAGGTGCTCCACGGCCTCGATGGCACCGAGCTGGTAGCGGTGTGCGACTCCGCCCCCGAGGCGCACGCCAAGGCGGAGGAGCAGTACCCCGGCATCGCCCTGTACGACGACGCGGCGGAGATGCTGGCGACCGAGAAGCCCGACATCGTGGTGGTCGGGACGCATGCGGCCAGCCACGCCGCCCTGTCGCTGCTGGCGGCGGAGCACGGCGCCCACGTCGTGTGCGAGAAGCCGATCGCCGCCAGCCTCGAGGAGGCGGACGGAATGGTGGCCGCGTTCGACGAGGCAGGCCTGCAGCTGGTCATTGACCACCAGTGGCGTCTGGGTCCCGGCGCCGAGAAGGTGGCCGAGCTGCTGGAAGCCGGCACCATCGGCCAGCTGGTCACCATCAAGGTCAACTTCTGCAAGGGTCGGCCGGCCGGCTGGGAGCTGAACGAGATGGGCACCCACGTGTTCGACATGGTGTGCAAGTTTGCCGGCAATCCTACCGACTGCATGGCCCGCATTCTGGCCGAGGACCACGTCGCTGGCCACGGCGACATCATGCGCGGCAACGAGCTGAACCCCGGCCGCTACGACAGCGGCTGGGTCGTAGGAACGGCGATCGGCGCCACCTTCCGTTTCGACAGCGGAGCGCTAATGCTGGCGGAGGGCTACACCAGCGAGACCTACGCCCAGGAGCGGCTCCACAACGAGCGCATCCTCATCGAGCTGCGCGGCACCAAGGGACGGATATGGCTGACGGGCGGCGCGTTCGACGCGGTCTACCTGGCCCCCGGCGCCTACCCCGAGGACGCCAGCCACACGATTCCCTGGGAGCAGGTGGAGCTGCCGCCGCGCCCGGATCGCCCCACCATGCCGGAGTTCGCCGGCACCATCGCTCCAGTGTACGAGCGGCTGATCCGCGCCATCGAGCACGGCGAACCGCACCCGTGTAGCGGCGCCGGCGGACGTCGGGCGATGGAGATGATCAGCGCCGTCTACGTCTCCCACTTCTCCGATGCGGCCGTCACGCTGCCGCTGAGCGATCGCAGCGACCCCCTGACGCCCCGCTAGCGGGCTATCGCAGCGGTCAGCTGCCGCGGTACAGCTCGACGATCCGACTCGCGATCGCGTCCCACCCCAACCCCTCGGAGCGCCGTAGCGCCGCTTCCCGGGCAGCGGTGAGGTCCAGCCGCCGGGCCTCCACCAGGGCCGCCGCCAGCGCGCCCGACGCTGTAGGGTCGTAGAGGATGCCCATATGGTCGTCGACCAGCTCCGGCAGGCAGCCGAGGCGCGGCAGGATCAGCGGCAGACCGAAGTCCAACGCCTGAATTGCCGAGCCAGAGGTCAGCACGCTGGTGAATGGCAGCACCGCAACATCGGCGGCGTTAAGGTAGTACTGGAAGCGATCTGCGGCGAAGTAGGGGGAGGTGGCGAGCACAATGCTCGTGTCGCCCGCCACCCGCTGCTCCAGCTCGGCGACCAGGGTGACCGCCCGCTCGTTCTTGCGCAGCACCAGCAGCAGCAGGGCGTCACCCACCTCTGCGGCGCGGAAGGCGTCGATAAGCCCCTCGACCCCCTTGTAGCCCCGGGCATTGCCGAAGAACAGATACACGAAGCGGTCCTGGTCGATTCCCAGCTCCCGCCGCGCGTCGGCCCGCGACACGTCATTCGGGAACACCTCACGGTAGTTGCCGTGCGGAATCATCTGCACCGGGCGCGGCGGGTCGTACAGCTCTTCGATGCGGTCGGCGGCGAAGCGGCAGTGGGCGACCACGTGATCGGCCTCTCGGGCCACCTGCGCGTTGATGAGTCAGTCCAGCTGCGGGTAGACGCGTTCGTGGGGTAAGAGGTTGTGGACGGTCCACACCAGCCGGTATCCCAACCGGCGCGCCATCACGATATTCTCGACGAAGTCCGCATACCGTTCAGCGGCGCGCTCAAGATCGTGAGCCTCACCGGCGCGGTGGTAGACGCGGTCCAACCAGTTGATGTGCAGGAAACTGTGGCTGCCGCTGGAGGCCTCCAGCCACTCTCGCGAGAAGGCGTAGTCGCCCTCGTCGATGGTGACATCCTGGCGGCCAAGCGCCTCGGCCAGCAACGCAGCGTAGGGGTTGGCGCCGGAGTCCCGGGCGAACCCTTTGCCCTCCCAGAAGAAGAATCCCCGCATCTCGAGTCAGGCTGTGGGCACCAGCGCCGACAGTCCGTCGACCTCCTCCACCCGCCAGCGGTCATCGTAGCCGCTACCGCGGATGTGAAGCTCGCCCCCGGAAGACAGGTCGACGGTGGGTGGATCATCGGCTAAGTGGATGATCGCCAGGAACTGGGTGGCGGCGGCGCGGCGCGTGCGGATCAGAGTGCTCCGCCACGCCGAGGCTGGATTGCCGGGTGTCCGCGCCAGGGTCAGCTCACCCTCCCCTTCCTATGGCATCAGCAGCGTCATGCCCGCGCCAGCGCTCAGCTGCCAGGTGGCCTGCGCCACGTCGGCGCCGCGCCCGCTCCGTTCGGGCGCGAAGTGGCCCCAGCCCGGGCCGTCCAGCAGCGCGGCTGGGTGGGATAAGTAGGCCTCCTCGTCGATCAGGCCATCCACGTTGGCGAGCGCGCCCTGCACGTGCATCACTAGGTCGATGCGGCGTGGCTCGGGCGCCGCAACCGCGAAGCAGTCGACCAAATACCCTTCTCGAACACCCACGGTGCGCAGCATCCGGACGCCGCGATAGCGCCCGGCCTGCTCGTCGTCCCAACCCACCGATGCCGCAGCCACGGCCGGGCGCGCCGGATCGCCGCCCGCCTCAAATCGCACCAGCCGGCCTGCCACAGGGGGCTGCGGCTCGCCGCCGACGAGCGCGGTGTTGTGGCTCACCGTCTGTCGATACCACTCCTCGTTGAGGCCAATGCCGTACCCGGCGGTGCCGAGGTCGACGGACGCATCCTGGCCGCCGAGGTAGATCGAAACAGCCAGCTTGTCGGGATGGCCGTGCCCACCGCCGTGGGGGCCGAACTTCAGCAGGCAGCTGGTCTGCCGCTGCAGGGGATGGGGGCTGCGCAGCATGGCCAGCCCGCTCGTCTCTGCACCGTGTGATGCGACCGCAAGGTCGCCGGTCGGTCCGATTCGATCCGGCCCGTGGAGCAGCGCCTCGACGCTGTCGCGCTCGCCGGCGCTGCTGCCGCCACCGCCGTAGTTGGCCGTGAGCACCTGAGCGAACGCCTCCTCGTCCGGCCAGCACCCGGCTGCCATCTCGTACAGCGCGGCCGCCGGCGGGATGCCGTGGCAGACATCCTCTATCAGCGAGGACGAGAGCCAACAGTGGTTGGTCGCCGGGAGGCGCCCGTCCGGCTGCACCAGCTTCACCGGAGCACGGAGCATTCCCTGCAGTCGGTCGGAACCACGCAACCGCCCGCCGATCTCGTCGTCGAACGACGCCACCACCACCAGCGGCGCGGCCGCGTAGTAGTGGTAGCTGGAGGAGCCCTCCCACCACAAGCCGTCGCCGCGCACTCCTTCCTCGAGCTGCTGACCGATGCCCCACTCTCCCGCCATCGCTTCCGCCACCACGTCCGGTTCATCGAGCAACGCGGCCAGGGACACGATGGCTGCGAGGTGCCAGCACTCGATGTTGTGCACAGCCTGGAATCTCTCCTCACGTAGGTGGCGCAGACCGGGCGCGAGCAGGTCCCGCTCGACGACCGCCCGCGACGACG
>CAJWOB010000140.1 GCA_913043885.1 uncultured Spirochaetaceae bacterium
GCCATCATGGTGGACCGGAACGACTACCGCGTCGGCGAGAACTCGTACACGCCGGGCACCTCCGGCGACGCGCTCCGCTACCTGGACAACCCGCCCGCGGGCAACCAGCCGGACAACTACGCGGACCGCTACACCGGCAGCCAGGACAACGGCGGCGTCCACATCAACTCGGGCATCGCCAACAAGCAGGCCTACCTGATGATCGCCGGCGGCACCTTCCGCGGCGTCACCGTGGGCGCGGTCGGCCGGAGCGTGACGGAGAAGGTCTGGTACCGCGCCATGGCCAACTACTTCACGTCCTCGACCAACTTCGCCGGGGCCCGTGCGGGCACCATCCAGGCGGCGACGGACCTCTACGGCGCGGGCTCCTCGCAGGTCGCCTCGGTGACCAACGCCTGGGCTGCCGTTGGCGTGGGCTCTGGGAGCACCGGTGGCGGCGGTGGCGGTGGCGGCGGCACGCCCGAGTGGCGCTATGAGACCATCACGTACCAGTCGCCCCACAACTACCCCAACAACTACAACAACACCCAGACCTACTCGAAGCCGGGCGCTCAGCGCGTCGCGATGTACTTCGAGCAGTTCTCGACGGAGAACAACTACGACTTCGTCTACATCAAGAACAGCTCCGGCGCGATCCGCAGCTGCAACTCGATGTCGAGCGTATTGTGATGGGTGAGAAAGGGTCGCGCGGCTGCTCCGCCCGCGACGCTCTGCAAAATGGGCGTCTCGACCTCGATGAAGTCGCGCTCGGTTGGGTAGAACTCCTTGGACCGGTCCTCGTCCCACAGAAAGTTGGCGGTGAGGTGCGGCGTCGGCAGTGCCACCCGCACCTCCAAGTTGGTGTGCTCCCTCAGACGTGTTGCTTCTTCGGCAAACAGCCCCTCGCGGGTGGGCTCCACCTTGCCAACGACCGAGTAGCCGACCCGCGCCTCGTGGCGGAACGAGTCCAGCCGGATCCGATATTGATCGACGTTGGTGAGCATCTCGGCGATTACGCCGACATAGGACTTTCGCCGCCACTCGCCATCGGAGATGACGTCGAGCCCCGCCGCCTCCTGCAGCGCCGCGACATAGGGGACGGAGCGGTCCATTAGCTCCATCAGCTCGGCGTCACTGCCGCCCTCGGCCAGCTGCTTGTCCACCATCTCGCGGAAGAACTTGGGGCGCGCAACCGAGCCGACGACGGTGGTCAGCAGCTTCTTGTCCAGCATGAGTTACGCTCCTATCTCTTCGCGCAGCATCTGCGCCGCCGCTACCTGACTCCGCAGCTTACCGTAGACGTCGTCGATATCGATATTCCAATACACGCCAGGAGAGAAGCCGCAGTCTGGGTGGATTACCACCCGCTCGGGGGCGGCCACCTCCAGCACCTTGCGCACGTGCCCCGCCACCTCCTCGGGGGCCTCCACGCCGTGGCGCTTCGCGGTTACCACGCCGCAGCCGATCTCCATGCGCTCTGGCAGCCCCTTGACCACCTCGATGTCGTGAGCGTCGATGTCCTTGAACTCGAACATTGGCATGTCGATCTGCAGGTCGCTCAACGCCGGGGCCAGCGCGTGGTAGCCGGGCGTACGGTCGGGGCCGACCTCGCGCTTGCCGCACAGGTGCAGCGAGGTGTGTACTCCGTCGATGCCGTCCACCACCCGGTTTAGCGTATCGATCGCATAGCCGAGCTCCTCCGTGAACTCCGCAGATTCCGACGCCTCGCTGAATGGGCGACCGATGCTGGTGTCGTCGAACTGGATGAATGGCACTCCGGCCTCGACCATCAACTCCACCTCGCGCCGAATGATCGGCACCAGCGTCTCCGCGACCTGGTGGCGGTCCGGGTAGGCATCCGCCGAGCGCTCCTCGGTCCAGTGGACGCGCGCCACGTGATAGGGCGTTGGCAGCGCTATTCGCACCGGTTTGGTAGTGTGGCGCATCAGCAGCTGCGCCTCCCGCGCAAACAGGCCCTCGGCAGTTGGCTCGATCTTGCCGGTGATGGTGTAGCCGACGTAGCCGTCGTGGATGCCACCGTCGTCGACGACTGCCTTGTGTAGCTCGAAGCCAGAGAGCATGTCGGCGACGATGCCTAGATAGGACTTGCGCCGCCACTCGCCGTCCGAAATGACGTCCACCCCCGCCGCCTCCTGCAACGCGGCGACGTAGGGAATGGAGCGCTCCATCAAAGTGAGGATGTGCTCGTCGGAGGCATCCTCTCCCGCAGCGAGTCGCTCGAGGTAGGCATCGACCTGCTGGCGGAAGAAGCGGGGACGGGTTATCGAGCCGACCACGGTGGTCGCGAATAGCTTGTCGAGCATGGGGTACCGTAGCAGGATAGGTTGGCGCGTGACGCGTATCGGCGGAGGGAGGCGGGCGCTACCCCAATTTCCTGATGGTCCCCGACCCGCTGGTGCGCGCGTCTACCACCCGCGGGTTGCCGCGGTAGTCCAGCGAGCCGGATCCGCTGAGGGAGCCGGCCAGGTTGCCACCGCCTATGGCCAGCGTGCCGTCGCCACTGCCGGAAAGCAAGACGTCGGCGTTCTCGAACACACACCCATCGACATGGGCGGTTCCCGAACCGGAGATGCGGAGGCTGAGGATCTGTGCCCGGCAGGGCCGCGCCCCCGTGTGGATCACCACATTGCCGGAGCCGGATATCTGCACTTCGGCCCGCTCCATCGAGCAGTCGCTGACATCGACGTTTCCGGATCCGCTGACACTCGCTGCGAAGTCGCGCCCAGTGCAACCGGTACCGTCGATGTTGCCAGAGCCCGACACGGAGAGGTCCAGGCCGCGGGGGTCACCACCGCGAAAGCCGTCGAAGCGAACGCTGCCGCTGCCGCTCACCACTACCCCCGTCAGGTCCGGCATCGTCACGGTCGCGCGCAACGTTCGCACGCCACAAAGGCGCAGGCGCGGGCGGAGCTCAACACCAGTGTGCCGCCGCGGCGCTCGACCCGAAGGTCATCCTCGAGGTGGGCATCCACGGTTACCGAAACGGCGAACCGCCCCTGACCTACCTCTACATCCCAGGACCCGGAAACACTCACGCAGTCGAATCCGCGAATATCGAGCTGCTTGGTTACCAGTCCGCCAGACTCGCGACCGGCGTAGCCGAATGCTGTGGCGGCCGCAGCGAACAGGACCAGAAGGACCGCGGCACGACGGCGCCAGCCGTTCGACGCGCGCTCGGCGCCGGTCGGTACGCCGCCGGCTGCCGTCACGTCGTTAGCGCCTCTCGGCGACGCTCTCGCGCGCCCACTGCGCCTTGCAGCGGTCGCAATACCAGTGATCTTCCGTGTAGGTGCGCCCGGTGCGCTCGTCTGTTACTTCGGTGATGACCTGCCAGATGGCGACCTGAGCGCACTCGTCGTCGTCCTTGCCCATCTCGCACAAGAATCCAGTCGACGGGTCGATCTCTACCAGAGTGGCCAGGTTGCCGTCGGTGAGCTCGAGAAAGTTTTTGGTTGGCACTACTTTGTTCGAGGGTAACGCGGCCGCGGGCGCCGGGCAACTAATATTTGCCCAGCTGCAAGCCCAGCATCGCCAGGTCGTCTTAGGTGCCGCCGGCGATGTGTTCCTTTACGTCCTGGAGGACCGCGTCGAGCGCCCCTGCCACGGGGGCGTCAACGCTGAGAACCTGCAGCATGCGCTCGGCTCCGTAGGGCCGCATCTGCGGGTCGAGCGCTTCGGTGACGCCGTCCGAGAAGAACACCATGCGGTCCCCCGGAGCCAGCTCGACCCACGCTTGCTCGAACGACGCATCGGCGGTCAGTCTAACCGGGGGGCGGGCAGCTCCAAGCGTCGTGGCCGCTCACCGGTGCGGAACCACGCCGGCCCCGGATTGCCGGCGGCGGCGCAGGTCAGGACACGTGCCGCGGGATCCAGCACCGCGCATACGATCGTGAAGTACTGGCCGGTTACCGGATTCATCGAGAACTCACGGTTGAGCTCGGTAAGCAGCTCCGCAGGACCGAGCTCCGGAGAGCGACGCCACAGCACCGGAATAAGGCGTACCAGGGTGTCCGAGAACATGGCGGCAGCCAGGCCCTGACCGGAAACGTCCAGCAGGTACAGCGCGAGACGGTCCGGGGACAGCTGCGTGTAGCTCAGCGTATCGCCACCCACCTCCTCGCTCGGCTCGCACACCCACGCCCAGGTAATTCCCGGCGTATCCGGCAGCCGCTGCGGCAGCAGGGACTGCTGGATTGCGTAGGCAGCTTCGAGATTCTCCAGGCGGGCCTGCTCGCGCTCCTCGAGCTCGCCCACGGCCCGGCGCAAGCGGTCGAGGATGCCGCGCCCCCACCCGACCAGGGCGCCCAGCGCCGCAAGCGCCACTGCCACCAGCGCTTGAGCTAACGGCACCATGGCGATGAGCGTCGTCGGCTCGAGCCTAGTGTTCCAGAACACCACGACCGTGGTGATCACCAGCCCGCCGGAGGCACCACCCACCCAGCGAGCAGGGCGCCGGCGACGAAGATGGGAAACGCCTCCGCGGTGAACGCGACCGGTGGATTCCACCCGTACAGCTTGGGAAACGCAATCGCAAACGCCAGAACCGCAACCACCACGACCGCGGCTCGTACCGCGACGTGGTGCGTGACGGCTGGCGTCAACATCGGCTCTTATGGAGTTTGTGGATTCGGTGTCTGCTGTCGCCCTTTCATTCGCGCTCGACGCAGCCGTGAAGGAAGAAGGTATCCGTCGCGGTCACGATGCCGCCAAAGCCAAGGCCGGCAAGCCGCGCCTGGAGTTGCGGCGGGTCGTAGAACACCTTGACGATAGTGTAGGTGCGACCATCGTTGAGCCTGCGCACGCTGCGTCCATCGGCATCGGGGGGGTGGCCAGTCGCTTTGGAGCTCGAGACCGGCAGGTTGTCCACGAAGAACGCCTTGCCGCCCGGTCGGAGGCAGGAGGCGACGAGAGACCAGAACCAATCGAAGCGCTCCTCGGGCACATGGGAGAGCCAGAAGCCGAAGAACACCGTGTCGAAGGCACGGGGCGGCTTCCAGTCGAATAGGTCCGCCTGAACGTAGCCGATGCGCTCGAAGGTGCCGGCCGCTCGATTGCGATCGGCATTCAGCGCCAACACCTCGGGAGAGGCATCGACGGCGGTCACCCGTGTGGCCAGCTGAGCGAGCAGTGGGGTCCACCAGCCGGTGCCGCACGCTATCTCCAGGGTGTCGCCGAGCGGCGCCCGCTCGCGCAGCTGAGCACGCACCACCTCCACCTCACCGTTCCAGGCGGCGGTGTGCTCTGCTCCATGGTCGTACCGTCCCTGACGCAGAAACCACCGGTCGTACTCGGCGGCTCGCGCGCGGTAGTAGCTGACCTGCTCGGTCAGAATCTGATTCGCCGCTTCGTTTGTCTCCAAACCCGTTGCACCTGCTCGACGATATTCACACAATTGTTGGCGTGGGCGCATCACAACTGATCGGCGACTTCTTCTTCAGCATCGGCGCGCTCACCCCGGAGCAGGTCGACCAGATCCTGGAGCGACAGCGTGAGCTCAAGGCGCAGGGCGACGACAACATCTTCGGCACTATCGCCATGGATCTGGGGCTTATCGACGAAACGGCCATAGAGCGGTACGTCGAAGAGAACTACGGCGGCGAGCTGCGCTAGACGCGCGCGCGAGCAGTAGCGTGCTCATTACCGGCGTTCGCACCTTCCTGGTGAACGCACGTCCCGACGACGACCGGTCCTGGGTCAACTGGCTATTCGTACGGATCGACACCGACGCCGGCATCCCGGGATATGGGGAATGTTGGGGCTGGCCGCGGGTGACGCAAACCGCCATCGCCGATCTGCAGCCGCTGCTGCTTGGCCAGGATCCGCGTCAGGTCGCGCGGGTGTGGCAGAAGCTGTACAGCGCCATCGTCAGCCATGGGCATACCGGGGTGGTCGGTGCCGGCGCGCTTACCGGCATCGAGATGGCGCTCTGGGATATCAGCGGCAAGGCTCTGGGGGTGCCGGTGTGTGCCCTGTTGGGGGGCAAGGTACGGGACCGGGTGCGGGTATACGGGCATGCGTTCGACGACGAGCGCGCCCGCTACCTCGTCGAAAACGGCTTCACCGCGATGAAGGTGTTCTGTACCCGCGACTGCGTGTCCAGGATAGCGGCACTGCGCAGTGACTATGGGCACGAGATCGACCTGGTGGTCGACGTGGGTGGCCCACCCTGGCAAACGCCCGCGGACGCCATCGCCCTGGGCCGGCGGCTCGAACCACACCGACTCCTGTTCTACGAGGATGCGGTCGACTCAACTTCGCTGGACCCGCTGCGCAAGGTTGCTGCGGCGATAGACGTACCGCTCGCCATCGGCGAGAAGCACGCCTTCGTCCACTCGCTCCTCCCGTTCGTGGAAGAGGGGCTGGTGGATGTGGTGCAGCCGGACAACGGTCGCTTTGGTGGGCTCCTGCAGATGCAGCGGCTCGCCGTGCTGGCGGACGAGCATGGCGTGTTGATGGCCCCGCATCAGGGCTCCCTAGGGCCGCTCGCCGAGGCCGCTGCGGTGCAGCTGCTGGCCACCGTGCCCAATTTCCTGATCCACGAGCATCTGGTGGACCACTCCCCGTTTCGACGGGACCTCCTGCGCGGGGCACCGGAGCTGGTCGATGGCTGCCTGGTGGTGCCGGAGCGACCGGGGCTCGGTGTGGAGCTGAACGAGGATCTGCTCGAGAAACATCCCGGGTCTAGCGGGATGTTCCCGTCGGCGCCCGACGACGAGGAGGGGTATCAATACCACGCCGCACGGCGGCGGCGGGCCGACTGGCTGGCCGGCTGAGCAGCCGCCGCCCGGACCCTTTGCGTTAGCGGGTCGGAG
>CAJWOB010000141.1 GCA_913043885.1 uncultured Spirochaetaceae bacterium
GCCGCTCCTGATAACTCTGTAATCCCGGCGTAGTGTAGAGCGTGAGGCTACTCTTGCGTGCCGCGAACCCGTTCTCGCACCAATCTCCCTCGCAGTCGTTTCGCCGGGCGTCGTCCGGGATTGCGGCCACAAGGCTGGCACGTGTCCCCGCCTTTGAGCCTGGTCTTCGGCTCGGCCATGGGACGGATGGTAGCCGGCCGCGACCGGTGCGGCGAGTGCTGACGAGACGGCGACGGGGCCACTGGCCCCTGGCGGTCGCCATCTGCGTGTTGATCCCGAGCGGCGCATCGCTGTGGTCGCAGGATGCTGAATGCCCCTACGTTTACGATGGCGAATGCGACGAAGCGCCTGGCGGCGCCTGTCGGGCGGGCAGCGACGCATGGGACTGCCGCCGCGAAGGGCCGCCGCCGGGGCCGGAAAGCTGCTCGTACAGCCGTGACGGCGAATGCGACGAACCAGGCGGTACGGGGTACTGCCTGCCACATACCGACACAGCGGACTGTCGTGCCGAGCAAGTCGCGACGTTGTCGGTGTTCTTTGGCGAGGACGACCGCTCGTTCCCCCCCTCTGAGCGGTACCCCTGGAGCGCAATCGGCCGCGTAGAAGGCGGCGACGGCTACTGCACCGGCACTCTCGTGGGCCCGCGCCTGGTGCTGACCGCCGCGCACTGCCTCTACCTCGGGCCAGACAGCCACGAGCTCGTGCTGCCGACGGAATTCCGCGCCGGCGTATCGGGCGCGGATGTGGCGGCAATAGCGGAGGTGGTGGACTACCGAATGCCCGCCCAGTTCGACATTCGCGAGTATGAGAGGGGCCCGGAGGTCGACGGCTACGACTGGGCGCTGCTGGTGCTGTCACAACCTCTCGGCGAGACGGCTGGCTGGATCGCGGTAACCCGGACCCGCCAAAAAGAGCTGCTTGGCCTGCTCGCAGACGAACACGCCGTGTCTCAGGCGGGCTACAGCTACGATGCCGCCCACCTGCTTACCGCCCACGTCGGCTGCCGGGTCGATGCGGTGCACGCCGACAACACCATCACCCATCGCTGCGATAGCCTGCAGGGCGACTCCGGCTCGCCGCTATTGATCGAGGAGGCGGGTGCGTATCGCGTCATTGCCATCGACTCAGCCGCCTACGAAGGGGAGGGGGACTTTCCTCGCAACGTGGCCGTCGACGCTCGCGCATTCTGGAAAGGTGTGGCTGACGCCGTGGAGCTGACTCCTCCACGCCGCGGGGAGCGATAGCGACGATGAGCCAGGCCGCGAATGGCGGCGTGTAACTTAGGATCGTACTCGGGGTCTATCACGTACACGATGCGGCGCATGTCGTCGTTGGTCAGCTCGTAGTGGGCGCTGCGCGGATCGGGGCGCAGGGCTTCTGTATCGACCCCTACGATCCGCAACTTCGGCCCGGTCTCGACATCCAGGTCGATGGTGGCGAGTCGGTTGACGCCGGGGCGCTCTGATAGCGGCTGCTGTGGGTGATCTCGCACACCTCGAAAGCGGTGTCACCTTCACGCCCGGTGGCCGCCACTACGATGAACACACCCGCCGCCAGAATCTCCCGGTTGTCGCACAGGCTGACTGCCACGTAATCGAGGAATTCGCGCGGGATGCGGTGCGGGTAGGTGAAGAATAAGTTGTTGATGATCATCTGTACCGCGCGCACCGAGCTGAACGCCGGGCGCCACGGCACGGCGCTGGTCAGCGACGCGAACTCGGAGGAGAGGGAGATGATGGCCAGATCCTCCTCATAGGCCTGGTCCGATCGCAGCAGCGCAAGCTGTTGCTCCAGGTCTGGTGCGATGCCGGCCCGGTTGGCGTCGGCCTGATACTTGGTCACCAGCGCGCGCAGGCGGTCGCTCAGCCAGTCGTCGGTCGGGTAGTTGTTGCCACCGGCGCCCTCGCGCAGCGGCCGATGGTGGCACAGCACGTTGTGCTTCACCGCCGCCTCCAGTGATCCCTCGTGGGCGAGCATCAGGAAGGACATGAGCGGGTGGTTCTGCACGTACTGCATCTCCCGGTTGGAGAGCCCGAGCTCCTTGGGGAGGTCCATCTTGCTGGCACCCACGTCGCACAGGAGCGCGCTGAGCATGGTGACCACGCTCAGTGCCTTGAGTTGTTCGCGGTCGAAGGCGCTCTGCGCCTTCATGCGACGGATCTTCAGCGCCATCGCCACAACGGTCCGCTTGACGGCCAGCTCCACCTCGTGCGGCGCATTCTGGTCGCCCATCAGCTCGATGATGTTCACCAGGCCGATCATCGCGTCCGGCTGTCCCTCGAACGCGTCGAAGGTAGCCGCGAGCCGGCGGCGTGACGCCTGCGTCTGCTTGCTGTCCAGCGAGGATCTGCGCAGCTCGGCAAACAGCTCCGAGGTGTGGGCGGTCATCTCGTGCGCCACCTCGCAACTGATCAGCTTGGCGTCGGACAGCCCGTCGGGGATGGTGCGCTCTGTCGACTCCGGAAACAGCGCCGCCTGGTCGTCGACATCGTAGAAGATGCCATGCGGTGCGTAGCGGAGCAGCCGCTCAATCTCTGGCCCCGTCGCACCTTGCTTGCGGTAGATCAGGATCTGCCCGTCCCGGTTGTAGAAGTGAACGGGGATCTCGCGGGCGCGGCGAAACTGATCGATCATCTCGGTCGACAGATCGAAGGGCTTCAGCTCTCCCATGGTTCCGACGTCCGTCGGGTCGCCGCGCTGTCCTACTCCCGGTGAATGGGGATGATCTTGTCCAGATGGATCTCGGCGAACTGCTCGTGCAGTACATCGGAGATGCCACGGATCTCCATACGCGCCCCCAACTCACCGAGTTTCTTGTAGAAGCTCATCAGCTTGCCGATGGCCGATGACGTCGTCGTGCGCACGGTACTCATATCGAAGGTCACCAGCTCGACGTCCTCCATCTTCGACAGATCGGCGAGCTGCTGCCCGCCCTCCGTGTCGATGTTGCCATCGATGGTAACCGCAATATGGCTGCCCTGGCGTTGGACCCCTATCTCCATGACCTCGGCAAGAGTCTATGCAGCGGTGGCGGCGGACGCAAAGAGACGCTTGGGGTTTGATTGGCCGCGGAGCCGGACGGAGGCATCGCTGCAGTCGAGAAGGCCAGGCAGGCGGTGGCTGATCTCACCGTGGAGCGAGGAGAGGTGCGTGTGGATGTGACCATCAGCCGCGTCGTGGGCTACAGCCCTCGATCTGGCGGCGATCGCTAGCCGTCGACGGTCAGCCGGAAGCGCCACACCCCCACGGCGACGAAGCCCACCGCGAAGATCGCCAGCGCCACCACCTCCAGCACCACATCGCCGAAGTCGGCGCCGAACAGCATCAGCTTGTTCAATGCGCCGTTCGCCCATCCATGGGGGCTGAGCCGGGCAAGTTGCTGCATGAACGGTGGGGTGATGAATGTCGGCCACCAACTCCCGCCGATGGGCGCCAGCACCAGCGAGCTGAGCACGCCAGCGGTGCCTGCCGCATTCACGCTGTGAGCTACCGCCGCAAGCATGACGCCGAATCCGGACGACAGCAGCACGAACAGTAGCGAGATGACGACAACGCCAAGCGGCGAGGCGCCGACGTTTACGCCAAGCACGCCGATGCCGACCCCCCACAGCACAGCCAGCTGTGCCAGCCCCTTGTAGACTCCGCCGAGGTACTTGCCGAGCACTACCGCGGCACGACCGACGCCGTTTGCGAGCATGCGCTCGATGGTCTGGTTCTTGCGCTCTCTGGTAATCGACTCGGCGCTGAGGGCGGCGGCGAAGAACACGAACATGGTTAGATAGCCGGAGAGGGCGAAGTTGCTGGCACTCCGTGAAGGCGCCTCCCCAATGCTGGCAACCTCGATCTCGATCGCACCGGCGGCGGCGAACAACTCCTGAGGCGGCGCCCCTCGCATCACCGCATCGCCGGCCAACTGCGCTGCCGCGTTGCTGGCCGCAACCGCTATCGACAGGGTCCGGGCCATCGATCCGGCCAGGCTACTCAGCGCGGCTGCCTCCTCGTCGTCGGTAGACCGACGCACGACGCGAATCTCGGTTGGCTGTCCGCCGATCAATCGCTGGGAGAAGGTCGCCGGAAACTTGATATACCCAGACAGCTCTCCTGCTTCCAATTCGGCGCGCGCCTCCGCCGTCGTCTGCGACGAGGCCGGCAGGGCGGCGTTGCGGCCGAGCTCGGCGATCAGCTGATGGCTCAGGCCACCGAGAGGCTCCGCGGTGGTAAGGGTAGGCGGCGGCCGTTGTTCGTCACCATCCACGTCCCCGAAGGCGACGGCAAGGGCGACCACGAGTACCAGCGGAAACAGAAAGGCGAAGGCCACGGCGAAGCGGTCGCCGACGAACACCCTGGTGTCCTTCCACGCCAACAGCGCGGCCTGGCGCAGCGCGACCCTCACCGCGCGGCCTCCACCCCAAAGACCATCCGCGCCACTGTCAGGGTTCCGACGGTGACGACGACCAGAACCAGCAGCGAGGTCCGCCCCGCCAGCCAGTCGATGCTGCCACTCGCCAGCGTGCCGTCTATCAGCTGGATGGCGTAGCGGTGGAGTGTGAAACGGCTCAGCACGTCGAAGAGCCCGCTACTGCCGAGATCGAAGAACGCGCCACCGAAGATGGACATGACCATCGTGGCGAATACCGCCGCCCAGGTAGCCTGGTCGGGAGTACGGGCCAGGGCACTGATGAGCAGACCGATGGCGCTGACCGCGGCGGCGAACAGCGCAGACAGCAGCAGCACCCACACGTGCGCCGCCAGCGATGCACTCCGCAGCAGCACGTAGGCAACCGCCATTAGGATGGCGGTTTGCACCACCGCGCGACCGATTCCCGCCACGAAGCGACCGACGAACAGCTGATTGGCAGACAGCCGCGTCGTCATGAGCCGCTCCAGCGTGCCGAGACGCCGGTCCTCCACCACACCCCGGGCGCTCAGAGTCACGGAGAACATCAGAAACATCACTAGGATGCCGGCCAGCATGCGGTTCACCGACACTCCCTGCGCGCCGACCACCTCCGTGCTGACCACTACCTGTGGCTCGGAGCGGGCAGCGTCCAGCGCCTGGTCGAGGGCCTCGCTTACGCGGCTGGCCGGGATGTCACCCGCAAGCCGCTGCACGTAGCGGCCTGCCGCCGCCTCGATCGCCATTTCCTGCGAGATGGTGCGTGCGATGCCGGTGATGATCTGCCCGGGTTGGCCGCCGCTGCCGCGCCGCCGCACCACAATCGGCGTTCGCTGCCCTGCCGAGAGGCGCTCACTGAAGTCGGCCGGCAGCACGATTACGTTGACCACCGACGCCGACTCCAGGCGCCGCGCAGCGTCGTCGGCGTCGAGCAGCTTGACGCGAACGCCCTCCACCTGTTCCAGGCGCGCGACCAGCTCGGCGCCCATCCGGCCCTCATCCAGGTTGACCACGAATGCGGTCGCACTGAAGCTGCTGCCGCCGCCAAATGCGCCCATCATCAAGGCGAAGATGGCGATAGGCAGAATGAGGCTCAGCGCCAGGTCGCCGCGATCTGCGACAAAGCGCCGCACCTCCAGGCCGGCCACCGATAGGATGCGTGCCATGGCTCAGTCTCTGAGCGACTGTCCGGTCAGGTCCAGGAAGACCTCTTCCAGCGTGACCCGGGTCGGATCGCCCAAGCGCCCCTTCAGATCAGCTGCGGTGCCGAGTGCGATGATGCTGCCCCCATCGATGATGGCGATGCGGTCGCACAACCGATCCGCCTCCTCCATGTAGTGCGTGGTGTACAGCACGCTCATTCCCTCGGCGCGCAGCTGCAGCACCGTCTCGAAGATGTGGTTGCGTGATTGCGGGTCGATGCCGACGGTCGGCTCGTCCAGGAATAGCAGTCGCGGGCGGCTCATGAGCGCGATGCCGATGTTCACGCGACGCTTCATGCCGCCGGAGAAGGTGCGGACTGCATCACCGGCTCGATCGGCCAGACCGATCCGCTGCAACGTCTCCGCGGCCCGCTCCTTCGCTTGCGCGCGGGAGAGGCCGGTCATGCGGCCGAAGAAGATCAGGTTTTCGTCTGCCGACAGCTCTGGATACAGCGCAAGCTCCTGGGGGCAGACGCCAATGAGCTGCCGAACCGGCGCCGTGCCGTCGCTGAACGCATGACCGGCGATACTTACGCTGCCCGCATCGGGAGGGAGAACGGTGGAGAGCATGCGGATCGTGGTAGTCTTCCCGGCCCCATTGGGTCCGAGGAGGCCGAATATCTCCCTCTCGCTTATGGAGAAGCTGACACCGTTGACGGCGGCGGTGTCCCCAAAGCTCTTGTGCAGCTCCTCCGCTTCGAGGATGGCGAGCATAGCGCGATGAGACTCCCTTCCCGAGCAGCCGTCAACCGGTCCGGCCCATCGCGTGATGAAGATAACCGAGGCTGAGACCCTCCTGTTGGAGGTGCCCCACGGCGAGCCACATCAGAAAGCCTGGAGCGTCGGCGTCGAGCACGCCAGGCTGCTGACGCTGGTGATCCTGCGCTCCGACGGCGGAGCACGTGGATACGGTATCGGCTGCGGTTGACCTGACGTTCCCTCAGGGCCTCTACAACAGCACCTTCGACGGAGACCGGAGCAGCCACCGGGCGCGGTTCGTGTTCGAGTATCAGAGCACTCAGGGCGGCATCAACGAGGCGGACTGGGTGAGCCTCGGGGAAACCGAGTGGTCGGGCAAGTTCTACAGCCTCTATCGGGTGACCAAGGAAATCGCGTTCCCCGCCCCGGATGAGTACGCCATCCGGATCACCCGAACGAACGGCATCGATGATGCTCCGGGGGATTTCAACTCGG
>CAJWOB010000142.1 GCA_913043885.1 uncultured Spirochaetaceae bacterium
AGTCATATTGGCTCCCCACCTTGCCGTCGAGAATCCCGCCGAGCATGGCAGTGAGCTCCGTACACGCACCGGTGGTCGCCTCGACCAGCCGGCGGGCCAGCCGGTCGGAATGGCCCCGTGGGTCGGCGATCTCGTCGCCCTCCTCGTCGAGCGCTGCGCCGAAGGTCGCCAGCTCACGCGGCGTCGCCTGTAGCGCGGCAAGTGAGCGCTCGAACGACATGCGATTGTCATTACGATAGAACTCATCGCTGGTCAGCAGGATGCGCGGCGGCCGGACAGGGGAGGTGACGCGCTCATCGCCGAGGGCCGCCAGCACGCCGAGTGTCGTTGCATGGCGGCCAGGCGCCGGTTGCCACACGCGCCGGTACGCCTCGACCGTCGCCAGCTCAGCGATCTGCAGCGCGTCGCACGCTTCCTTGCGGATCTGCTCGAGGTGGCGCTGTCGGGCGAACACCTCAAAACGCACGGTGAGACGCCGCCGCCAGTAGCTGCGCACCAGGGCGTACCAGTCTTCGCCGCCTACCGGCTCGTCGGGCTGCCAGCTCAGGTCGCCGGACACCAGTCGCGCGGTGGCGACCAGCGGTAGCCGGGCGTCGAGATCGCGCAAGCGGTCGAACGCGACTTTGGTGCGATGCGGATCCGCCTCCAGCCGCGCTGCGCTCCGAGGTCCGCCGGCGCAGCATCTGCCACCGCTTCCTCGTCGCCGTTGCCGGCGCCCTCGCGGTGCTCGGCAGCATCGTCTGCCATGCCGTGGTGGAAGAGAAACAGAGCCTGGATGGCGGCCTCTGTGCCGCCGCCAACAGCTTGTTCGCCAGGACCAGGAAGCGGCCGCGGATATCTGCATATCGCGCGCCAGTGCCGTCGCAGCGGGCAGCGAGGGTCTCGATATCGTGCTGAATCAGCTCGTTGAGCCGGTGAAGCGTCACCACGTCGATGTAGAGGCCGCGCCGATCGACCTCCGGTATTCCCGCGATGGCGTCCTCGAAGCGTGCGTCCATCTCTCTGCGGATCGACGAGAGGTCGACGTTGCCGTCCGCCGCCGCGGGCGTGTGGCGGCAAGGCGGACCGGGTCAGTCTCGTCCAGAAACCGCTGGTGCAGGCTGGGCTGCAGCGTCGCCACCAGGTAGGCAACGAACTCGTCGCGCCTCAGGCTGAGTGCGTCGTGGAACGCATCGCGCAGCGGCAACAGGGCAGCGCCTAGCTCCCGCAGCGTCTCACCGGCCTTCGCTGTCAGGACATCGTTGCGGACGTCCACCAAACCGGGGTGGCTACGGTGGATGGTCGCGCCGATCCGCTGACGAAGCAGCTCCAGCAGTGCCGCGTCGCGCGCCACGCCGCGCAGCATTGCCCTGAAACCGAGCATGATGCGCTGCAGCCACGACAGTCGGGCGTACTCTTCTGCCAGGTCTAGATGCGGCGCCTCCATGGCCTGCGAGTCGGCCAGGGGCGCGTCGTTGAGCGGGGCGTTCCGCCTTACCCGAGCGAGGAGTTGTTTTCGGTCGTAGTTGGAGAGCTCACGTACCAACCGATCGAAGGTCGCGAGGTCCCCCATCCGTTTGAGTGTAGCCCCGCCTCATTTGGCCTTCAATGAAACGCCGACACCGAAAACGACGTAATCGACCCCACTAACGGGCGCCACGTTTCCCTCGTTGCCGCGGCTGGGCGATGGGCTATCGGTTGCTGTCTGTGGCGGCCTGTCTGCTTCCCGGCCTGGGCAGAATCAGTGAGGCCGCGAGGATCTTCACGCCATCACCGATGAGAAACGGCAGCATGCCCAGCGCAATTGCCCGTCCGACATCGTAGCTGTCTATCGCGATTGCCAGCCAGGGAACGCCTACCAGGTAGATGAGGACGTTGCCGGACGCCATGGAGATGACGCGCCAGGCGCGCTCCCGTAGCTCCGATCCTCGCCAACCCGCGGGAAGCTTCTCGCGCAGCACGCTGACCAGAGCGGCGGCAACCAGAAACCCAACCAGATAGCCGCCGGCTCCAACGAAGTAGGCAGCGCCACCCTGGCCGCTCGCGAAGAACGGCAGGCCGGCCAAGCCCTGCAGAAGGTAGGCGGCAACTGCCGCCGGCGCGCGCCACCCGTGGAGAAAGAAGGGCAGCGACAGCACCACGCCGGTCTGCAGCGTGATCGGGATCGGGTTCCCGGGCAGGAACACCCGCGCCTGCGCGCTCAGCGCAATGAGCAGCGACCCGGTGAGTACCGCGATCGCGTCGCTGGCGATCCGGTAGCCATCGATCGTCAGCCGTCCGTCTAGCGAGCGGCCCGTGCTTTCTGTCGTTGCCGTCGCCCCCCACTACCTCCATACGCACCTCGCGGCGCGAGCGGCGATACCCTAGCGAGGGCAGCCATGCGCGGCAACCCACGATACGGCGCTGCAGGGCAATTGCGTTGACCGCGGTTCGGGGCAGGGCTACCCTCGGCGTCCGTTATGTCCGTCCGCGTGCGCTTCGCGCCGTCGCCCACCGGGTCCATGCATGTCGGCAACGTGCGCACCGCCCTGTTCGACGTACTCCTGGCACGCTCCTTGGGGGGCAGCTTCGTGTTACGCGTGGAGGACACCGACCGCAATCGCTACGACCCGCAGTCGCTGGAAGACATCTACGGCTCGCTGCGGTGGCTGGGTCTCACCTGGGACGAGGGGCCCGACATCGGCGGTCCGCACGCCCCCTACGTGCAATCGGAGCGCCTGGAGCGCTACCAGGTTGCCGCGGAGCGTTTGCTGAGTGGCGGCCACGCCTACCGCTGCTACTGCTCGTCGCAACGACTGGCCCAGCTACGCGAGTCTGGTCACGTCGGCTACGACCGTCACTGTCGCGATCTGAGCGAAGAGCAGCGGCGCAGTGGCGAGGCCAGCGGCTCTGGCTCCGTAGTGCGCCTGCGGGTGCCGGAGGAGGGTAGCGTTGGCTTCGAGGACGGTATCCTCGGTACCGTGGAGCGCGCCGCTGCGGACATCACCGCGGATCCGGTGCTGCTCAAGTCGGACGGATTCCCCACCTATCACCTTGCGGCGATTGTCGACGACGCGGAGATGGAGATCTCCCATGTGCTGCGCTCCCAGGAGTGGGTGCCGTCGACGCCTATCCATCTTCTGGTGCAGGAGGCCCTGGACCTGCCGCGGCCGGCGTACCTGCATCTGCCGCCGGTAAACGGCCCGGACGGCCGCAAGCTGGGCAAGCGCCATGGCGCCACGGCGGTGGCTGAGTTTCGGGAGCGCGGTTACCTGCCGGAGGCGATGGTCAACCACCTGGCGCTGGTCGGCTGGTCGCCCGGCGACGATCGCGAGCTGTTCTCGTTCGACGAGCTGGCAGCTGCCTTCTCTCTGGAGGGCATCAACAAGGCTCCGGGAATCTTCGACCATGGCAAGCTCGACTGGTTCAACGGCCAACATCTGCGGCGGCTCGACGATGCTGCGCTGGCGCAGAGGGTACGCCCCTACCTGGCGGAGGCGGGAGTCGACGTCGGCGGCGCGCTCGATGCGGCGGCGGCGCTGATCCGAGAGCGACTGACGGTGCTGGTAGACGCGCCCCAGTGGCTGTCGTTTCTGGGGCAGGATCCGCGCCTCTCCGCCGCCGAGCTTACGCCGAAGCGACTCGACGCAGCGGCGACCGCGCAGCTGCTGCGCGCGGCACAGCCGCTGCTGGAGCCGGTGTGGGCCGGGGCCGACGCCGCTGATGACGCCGTCGACGCGTCTCTGCGGCAGCTTGCGGACGATCACGCCGCCAAGTTCGGCGACCTGATGATGGCGCTGCGCATGGCCGCCACCGGCAGTAAGGTCTCGCCGCCGCTGTTTGGGACCATGCGAGTGCTCGGCGCGGAAGCCACGCGGCGTCGCATCGCGAGGGCGATCGATACCTTGACCGCCGCGGCCAATGCCAACGGAGGCGCAACGAGTGACTGACAACAGAGGGGCCGCCGACCGCGGTCTCATGGAGCGCCTGGTCTCGCTGTGCAAGCGGCGCGGCTTCATCTTCCCCTCGAGCGAGGTGTATGGCGGCCTCGCTTCAGCGTGGGACTACGGGCCACTAGGCGTGGCGCTGAAGAACCGGCTGCGCGATCTGTGGTGGCGGGAAATGACCCAGCTACACGACAACATCGTCGGGCTGGACGCCTCCATCCTCATGCATCCACAGGTGTGGCAGGCCTCGGGCCACGTCGACCACTTCACCGACCCGCTGGTGGACTGCCGCAACTGCAAGTCCCGGTTCCGGGCCGATCAGGTGGACATCGCCGGCCCCTGCCCCACCTGCGGCAAGACCGAGCTCACCGATCCGCGACAGTTCAACATGATGTTCCGCACCCATCTGGGACCGGTGGAGGGGGGCGGGACCGAGATCTACCTTCGTCCCGAGACCGCGCAGGGTGCCTACGTCAACTTCAAGAGTGTGCAGCAGTCGAGCCGCCTGAAGGTGCCGTTCGGCATCGCCCAGGTGGGCAAGGCGTTTCGCAACGAGATCACCACCAAGAGCTTCATCTTCAGGACCTGCGAGTTCGAGCAGATGGAGCTGCAGTATTTCGTCCACCCAGACGACGCCGACCGCTGGTTCGAGCACTGGCGGGAGCGGCGATTCGACTACTACCAGCAGCTCGGTATCCGCGCCGCGAAGCTCCGCCTGCGGCCGCACGCCGACGACGAGCGCGCTCACTACGCCCGCGCGGCGGAGGACATCGAATACGAGTTCCCCTTCGGCTGGCAGGAGTTGGAGGGCATCCACAACCGCGGCGACTACGACCTCACCCAGCACATGACCGTCTCCGGCAAGGATCTGTCCTACCTCAACGAGGAGACCAAGGAGCGGTACGTGCCCTACGTCGTGGAGACCGCAGTCGGCCTTACCAGGACCGTCCTGGTCGCCCTCCTGGACGGCTACGCCGAAGACGAGGTGGAGGGGGAGTCGCGGACCGTGCTTCGCCTGCATCCGCGCGTTGCCCCGATCACGGTGGGAGTGTTCCCCCTGGTCAAGAAAGATGGCCTGGCCGAGCTGGCGCGGGACATCGAGGAGGAGCTGCGTGAGTCCTTCGCCACCTTCTACGATCAGGGCGGTGCGATCGGCCGCCGCTACCGCAGGCAGGATGAGATCGGCACCCCCTTCTGCGTCACCGTCGACTACGAATCGAAGGACGACGATACGGTGACCATCCGCTACCGCGACTCGACCGAGCAGGAACGGGTCCCCCGCAGCGAGCTGGTGGCGAAGGTGCGGGCGGCCATGGTCGAGTACGCACGGCCGGAGGAGGGCGACTGATGGCGGACACCAGCGCGCCGCCGACAACCGATGTCTTCGGTCTTCTCGAGCGGCGGGGCTTCGTGCAGCAGTGCAGCAACCCGGAGGGGCTGCGTCAGCTTCTGGCCGCAGGCCCGGCGACGTTCTACTACGGCATGGACGCCACCGGGCAATCCCTGCATGCCGGCAACCTGGTGGGCCTGCTGGCGATGCGTCACCTCCAGGAGGCGGGGCATCGGCCGATCGTGCTCATCGGCGGCGGAACCGCTCGCATCGGCGACCCATCGGACAAGGATGAGATGCGCAAGCTGCTGTCCGTCGAACGGGTAGCCGCAAATGCGGCCGCCATCACGGCGCAGGTAGGTCGCTTCATCGACCTGGATCGCACCATCGTCGTCGACAATGCCGAGTGGCTGGCTTCGCTGCACTACCTGGACTTCCTTCGCGACATCGGCCGCCACTTCTCCGTCAACCGCATGCTCGGCTTCGAGACCTACAAACGCCGACTGGAGACCGGGCTCACCTTCCTCGAGTTCAACTATCTGCTGCTGCAGGCCTACGACTACCTGCTGCTGAATCAACGCGAGGGCTGTCGCCTGCAGATCGGGGGCGACGATCAGTGGGCGAACATCCTGTCCGGGGTCGACCTGGTGCGCCGCGTCGAGCGGGTGGAGGCCTACGCGCTGACCTGGCCGCTGATCACGCTCGCCGATGGCAGCAAGATGGGGAAGAGCGCCGCTGGTGCCATGTATCTCGACGCTGCGCTGGTGCCTCCCTACGACTTCTACCAGTACTGGGTGAATGTGCCCGACACCGACGTCGGCATGCTTGTGCATGACCATGTTATCGTCGGTCCACGAGACGTTCGCATCAGGGACATCGCGCAGCAGCAAAACATTCCGCGACGTTTTCTTGAGCAGATTCTGAATGACCTCAAGTCGGCTGGCTTTGTCCAAAGCCGCCGCGGCGTGGCTGGGGGGTATCGCCTCCAGCGTGCCCCCGATGAGATTTCGTTGGCAGACATTATTCGGCATCTGGAGGGGCCGCTCGCGCCGGTGGGTTGTGTGAGCGTGAATTACTACCAGCGCTGCTCCTGCCCGGACGAAGCCAAGTGCGCCATCCGCAGCGTGATGCAGGAAGTGCGCGACGCAATCGTCGGCGCTCTCGAAGGAGTCACAGTGTCTCATCTCTGCGACCGAGTTCGCGATCTCCAGGGGCCGATGGACAACCCCCTTGACTACATCATTTAGTCAAACCGGCCCGTTGCGTTTCTCGTTGGCGCGGGCGCCGAGGTTGCCGTAGCGGTGGTAGTCGATGGAGAGGCTTTGTTCCTCGGTGTACCAGAGCAGCTCGAGGCGGCCTTCGCTCAGCACCGGGGTATCGGCGATGTAAATGCAGGCTTCATTGGCGGCGCGGCGAATGACTTCCGGCACGCGGTCTGGATCGTCGTGGCGCGCGTTTGGAGTTCACGCGCCACCTCGATGGCGCGCTTGGCCAAGCGCTTGGTTTCGCCAATGCTATTCAAATACTCAACTCAGCCTTCGCCTCGCTAAATTTG
>CAJWOB010000143.1 GCA_913043885.1 uncultured Spirochaetaceae bacterium
CCGGCGTCGGCGGCTGACGCTGCCGGCGGAGACTCGCCCGCCGCAGGCGCACCCGCCACCCATCGGGTGCAGCCGCGCCGCCAGTCTCGCCGTCGCCGGAAGCGGTAGTGGGAAGCGACGCAGATCCCGACGTAGGCGCCAGCGTCAGGAGCGAGCTCGAGGAGCGGCTCTACCGCATCCGGCACTCGAGCGCGCACCTCATGGCCGAGGCGGTGCTCCAGGTGTTTCCCGACGCCAAGCTCGCCATCGGACCGCCGATCGATGACGGCTTCTACTACGACTTCGATCTGCCGCGCACCCTCACCGACGAGGACCTCGCCGATATCGAGGAGCGGATGCGCCGCATCGCCGTCGGCGACCACGCCTTCGCCCGCAGCGTGATAAGTCGCGGCGAGGCCGAGGAGCGCTTTGCGGACCAGCCCTACAAGCTGGAGCTCATTCGCGACCTGCCCGAGGACGAGGAGATCTCCCTCTACACTCAGGACACGTTCACCGACCTGTGCCGGGGCCCCCATGTCGACACCACCGGCGACCTCGATCCGGACGCGATCAAACTGACCAGTGTGGCGGGCGCCTACTGGCGGGGAGACGAGCGGCGGCCGATGCTGCAGCGGATCTACGGAACCGCCTGGCAGTCCAAGGCCGATCTGGACGCCTACCTGGAGCGACTGGCCGAGATCGAGAAGCGCGACCACCGTCGCCTGGGACGCGAGCTCGACCTGTTCTCGATTCAGGACCAGGTCGGCCCGGGGCTGGTCTTCTGGCACCCAAAGGGCGCGCGCCTGCGCTCCATTGCGGAGGACTACTGGAAGAAGCAGCACTACGCCAACGGCTACGAGCTGCTGAACACCCCCCACATCGGCAAGGAGTGGCTCTGGCAGACTTCCGGCCACCTGGACTTCTTCGCAGAGAACATGTGGCCGCCAATGGAGCTGGACAACAGCCGGTATTACCTCAAGCCGATGAACTGTCCCTTCCACATCATGATCTACAAGAGTGCGCTGCGGTCCTATCGCGAGCTGCCGCTGCGCTGGGCGGAAGAGGGGACCGTCTACCGTTACGAGCGCTCGGGCGTGCTGCACGGCGCGCTGCGGGTACGCGGAATTACCCAGGACGACGCCCACATCTTTTGCACGCCAGACCAGGTCGAGGACGAGATCTCGGAGGTCCTGCGCTTCGCGCTCGAGGTCTGGAAGGACTACGGCTTTTCCGACCTGCGGGCGAAGGTGTCGACTCGCCCCGACAAGGCGATCGGTGCCGATGAGGACTGGGAGCGGGCCACGGAGTCGCTCAAGAAGGCGGTTGCGGACAACGGCCTCGAGGTCGAGATCGACGAGGGCGAGGGTGCCTTCTACGGGCCCAAGATCGACGTCCATGTCGCCGATCCCCTCGGCCGTCTGTGGCAGATGTCCACCATACAATTCGACTTCAACCTGCCGGAGCGTTTCGGGCTTACCTACGTCGATAGCGATGGCAGCGAGAAGCGGCCCTACATGGTGCACCGGGTGCTCTACGGCGCCATGGAGCGGTTCCTGGCGACCTTGATCGAGCACTACGCGGGCGCCTTCCCAATGTGGTTGGCACCTGTCCAGGCAGTGGTGATACCGGTGCGCAGCGAGCACCTCGACTACGCTCGCAAGATCACCACCGAGCTGACGGCGGCGGAGTACCGGATCGAGATCGACGCCAGCGACAATCGCATGGGTGCCAAGATACGCAACGCCCAGGGGCAGAAGGTTCCGTTTATGATCATCGTTGGCGACAACGAGCAGCAGGCCGAACAGGTTTCGCTGCGGGAACGGTCCGGCGAGCAGCACAACGGGCTATCGATGGCCGACTGCACGCAGCTGTTCGCCGACCGCGTAGCCGCGAAGGCGTAGCCGCGCTGACCAAGGTGCTCGCGTCGATCGTCAAGCGTGACGGTCGGGTGGTCCCGTTCGTGCGGGACAAGATCAGCTTCGCCATCTATCGCGCTGCGGTTGCCGTCGGCGGTCGCGACCGCGCCGTAGCCGAGACGGTAACCGACGTCGTCGTCGCCCTCCTTGAGCGCGCCACCGACTCGTCGGCGAGCGCCGATCTGCCCACCGTAGAGGACGTGCAGGATGCGGTGGAGAAGGCGCTGATCGAGCGCGGCCACGCTCGCACGGCAAAGGCCTACATCATCTACCGCTACGAGCACGCGCTGAAGCGCGAGGGCAAGCGCTCGCTGGCGTATTCGTTCGACAATATTCCCTACAAGGCGCTGTGGGAGACCCTGTCGTGGGCAACCGACCATCGGTGCGCGCGGCTCGCCGACCTCGCCGAGTGGGTGCCGCGCCTGGACCAGCTCATCGACCTCAGCGAACGCTTCTACGCCCGCCAGGTGGAGGCCGCAGTGGATGCGTTGAGCGCGCTGCCGACTCGACCGCGGGTGGTGGTGGTCGCCGGCCCCTCCTCCTCGGGCAAGACCACCACCACGCTGAAGGTGCGCGAGGCGCTGGAGGCGCAGGGCCAGCGCCTATTCTCCCTGCAGGTGGACAACTACTTCTTCGATCTCGCCACGCACCCCCGCGACCACCGCGGTGACTACGACTTCGAGTCGCCGCAGGCCATCGACCTGGCGCTGATCAACCAGCACCTGCACGGGCTGCTGTCCAGCGACGACGTGGCGCTGCCCCACTACGACTTCCGTACGGGGAAACGAACGGAAGGCGTGCATCGGGTGCAGCTGGAGGCGGATACCGTCGTGGTCATCGACTCCCTGCATGGCCTCTACCCGCAGATGACCGATGGCCTAGATCCGGCGCTGCGCGCCGCCGTGTATGTGGAGACGCTATCGCAGCTCAAGACCGAGGATGGCGGGTTTGTGCGGTGGGCGGACCTGCGGTTGCTGCGCCGGATGGTGCGGGACGCTCAGTTCCGCAACTACGACCCGCGCCAGACCCTGCTCCACTGGCATCACGTCAGACGAGCGGAGATGCGCTACATCGTGCCACGCCTGCACACCGCTACGGCCATCATCAACACCTGGCTACCGTATGAGCTGCCGGTGCTCAAGGCGCGACTGGGCGACCAGGTGACGGCGCTAGCCGACGAGCTGGTGGGGCAGGAGGACCCGGACAGCGACGACGCCCGCTCGCGCATCACCCGCGTTCGCGACCTGTTGGCGGCGATTCCCGCCGCGATCAGCGAGGATGGGATACCATCGGCCTCGTTGATGCGAGAGTTCATCGGAGGCAGCAGCTATGAGTACTAGCGGTGGCGCCGGCGGGCCGGACGGTGGCGCAAGCGCCGTCGCGCTCGAGACGGTGCGCGAGCGGGATCGCGAGATCCAGCTGCTGACGCATATCGAGGCGCAGCTGCGCTGGGACCAAGAGACCCAGCTGCCGGCAAAGGGCGTGGTGGAGCGGGCGGAGCAGCTGGCCACCCTTGAGGCGATCATCCATCAGCGGGCGACCGATCCCGCACTGGGGGACGCACTCGACGAGGCTGACGCCGGCGCCGGCGCCGGCGACGGCGTTTCGGTCCACGACCGTGCGCTGCTGCGGGAGGTACGGCGCGCCTACGAGCACCGGGTCAAGCTGCCGGAGTCGTTGGTAACCGAGATCGCGCGCCAGTCCAGCGTGAACCAGGCCGCGTGGGTGCGGGCCCGCGAGGCGTCGGACTTCGCGCTGTTCGCCAGTGAGCTCGAGCGAACCGTCGAGCTGATCCTGCAGCGGGTGGCGTGTCTGGCGGACGAGACCACCGCCTCGCCCTACGACGTGCTCCTCGACGAGTTCGAGCCCTACATGAAGACGGCGGAGGTGGTGGCAGTGTTCGACGAGCTGCGCCCGCGGCTGGTGGCGCTGCTCGACGGCATCCGTGGCTCCTCGGTGAGCATCGATGGCACGGTGTTGGCGCGCAGTTACGACACGAACACCCAGCGGAGCTTCAGCGACGAGCTGCTGGCGGCGCTCGGCTTCGAACGCGACCGCGGACGCCTCGACGTGTCGGCGCATCCCTTCTCCACCACCCTTGGCCCGGACGATGTGCGCGTTACCACCAGGTTTGCCGAGAACCTGGTCTCATCCAGTGTCTTTGGCACCATCCATGAATGTGGCCATGGGTTGTACGAGCTCGGCGTCGACCCCGCCTTGGCGGCCAGCGCTCTCGGCGCCGGCGTGTCACTGGGCATTCATGAGTCGCAGTCGCGATTCTGGGAGAACGTGGTGGGGCGCAGCCGGGCGTTCTGGGAGCACTTCTTGCCGCGGCTCAGCGCTCACTTCCCGCAGCAGCTCGCCGATCAGGATGTCGATTCCTTCTACGCCGCCATCAACCGCGTGGAGCCGTCGTTCATTCGCGTGGAGGCCGACGAGGTTACCTACAATCTTCATATCCTGCTGCGCTTCACCCTGGAGCAGCAGCTGGTGGAGGGCTCGCTGCAGGTGTCCGAGCTCCCCGAGGCGTGGCGGGCCCTGTCGCGGGACCTGCTCGGCATCGACCCGACCGCCGCCGCCGATGGGGTGCTGCAAGACATCCACTGGTCGGCGTTCTTGATCGGCTACTTCCCCACCTACACGCTGGGAAACCTCTATGGCGCACAGCTGGCCGCAGCGCTGCAGCGCGATCTGGGCGAGCTAGCTCCGCTGCTGCAGGAGGCGCAGTTCACCCCCATTCTCGAATGGCTGCGCAGCAACATCCACCGCCACGGCGCCACCTATCCCGCCCGCGAGCTGTGTGAGCGCGCCACCGGCACGTCGCTCACCGCCGCCCACTTCGTCACCTACCTGGAGAACAAGTATCGCGCTCTCTATCTCCTCTGAGTCCTGGCTCACCTATAGCCCGGCGTTGTGGGTGATGCTGGTCGGCGCCGCTGTCAGCCGCGCCACGGTCTGAGCCGCGACGACCTGCTGTTCCCCCGCGCCCGCTCCCGCAAATGGAGTGCGGTAGCAGCATTCGCCGCGCTAGGCTTGGTGGCCGGCCTCCTGGCAGTGTTCCTGCCGGGGCCGCAGGCAATCCTCCACGTGCGTTGGCTCTACCTGTTTGGTGCTGGCGTTTCTCGGGTTTCGGTTCAAGCGGAGCGCCGGCGTGCTCATGGCGGTGGTAGTGGTCGCACTCGCCGTCGCTATTGTTGGTCTCATTAGCTCCGTCCGCGCTCTTACCGGTGAGCGCGAGCTGGCTACGGTGCGCGCCCTGTCGGTGGAGGAGGAGATGGTGCTCGAGGTGCAGCTGCCCGAGCGCTCTCCCGAGGTGTTTCGCATCGCCGGCACCCACTTCGCCCCGGTGGTAAAGGTGGTCATCTTCGACGATGTCCTGGTGGTGCTGGGGGCACGCAGCTGGTTCCGCTTCGAGGGGATCCGCGGCTTCACCACCCGCGCTGCAGACGGCTCGTTCGCCCCCCAGCAGGTAGGCGATATGCACCCCGTCGAGGCCAGCGGGGGCGTGGCGCAGTGGCTTTGGGAGCTGGCGGAGCGGAACGAGTGGTTCTGGGGGATCAAGTCAGCCCAAATCGAGGTCGATCTCAAACGTGCCCGCGCTCTGCAGACCTACCGGCTGTTGCTGCAGAACGACGGTGGCCTGCAGATCGTCGACTCCTGAACGTTCGCGTCACGTATCGGGCCTTGTCCGCGAGTGATATCAGCAGCACCGCACCCACGGCGCGCTCCACCCAGACCATGCCGGCCACCACCCAGACCGGCGCGACCACCACCTGCCACAGCAGCTCCAGGGAGAAGTAGACCATGAGCGCCGCCACCGACAGCTTCCCCCACCACGTTGGAGCGGCGGCGTCGCTGCCCATGCGCCCGACGATCACCAACGTGGCGGAGGCGTTGAGCACCAGCCGGAGGCTAACCAACACCCACAACCAAAATGGCACGGCGCCCATCCACGCCAGTAGGCCGGCGATGGCAAACAGCGCGGCGTAGTCGCTGGCCGAGTCGAGAATCTTGCCAATCCGGGAGGTCATTCCCCAGCCGCGTGCCAGCCGTCCGTCGAACAGGTCGGAGGCGAATACAAATCCGGCGAAGGTCAGCAGCAGCCAGCTACCGCCGTGGCGTGGCCCAACGGCCAGCAGTAGCGTGAGCGTCGGGATCGAGCTGAAGCGAAACAGGGTCATGACGTTGGGTAGCGCCAGGCGGGGGAGCCAGCCGTCGGCGCTCTCCCCGGCCAGCAGCTTGAAGTCGTCCCGACGCCACACCAGGCCGGCGGCGGCGATGGTCATCCACAGTGTGATTGCCCACGCAAAGGACTGATCGAGATCGCGACCGCCGCTAACTAGCAGCCAGGTCGCTACCTGTACCACCAGCAGGGCGAACAGCGTGACGCCGGCCTGTTGGAGCAGCCGTCTCAGCGCAGGCGGCCATTCCTCTGCCAGAGGGCGCCAGTACCAGACCAGGGACAGCACCGACGCGGCCACCGCCACCCCCAGTGATGCGGTGGTAACGGTGTGGGCCAAAGCCGGCGTGACGGTGCCCTGCCGCACCGCCAGGTGCAGCAACAGCCCCAGAGCCGTTACTGTGAACTGCAGCACGGTCTTGGCCTTGCCGGCTGCGCGGGCACCGGCGTCGAGGCCGTGGCGGACCAGGAGCGGGCGGAGCATGCCGTACATCAGCAGCTCGCGCGCCAGGAAGGGTGCCAGCACCCAGGTCGCCAGCGTGCCGGCCGCGGCCAGCCCGATGAGGATGGCAGCGAAGAACAGGACGTCCGAGCCGGCGTCCAGCCATTTGCCAAGCTCGCCGTGCATGCGCGCAGCGGCGGACGGCGCGGGGGGATGGCCAGCCGCCCGCGGGGACGCGCTGTG
>CAJWOB010000144.1 GCA_913043885.1 uncultured Spirochaetaceae bacterium
GGGACCCGCCGTCATCTTCACGGAAGCGCTCACCCACGGACCGCTGCCGTGGCGCGGCGACCACGAGCGGCGCACGCTCTTCTTCAAGTACAACAACCACGGCAGCTCCTGGTCCGCCGAATTTCCCGATCCCACTCAACTGCCCCTCAGCGAGCGGCAGCAGGCGATTCTCGAGCCGCCGAACGCCCGATACTCCTACCGTCCGCTCCCCTGGAAGCCGCGCTCGACGACCACCTGACCTGCACTAGCCGTCAGCCGCGCGTCACGCGTGTGCCCCCTCGCGCAACGCCTTGGACCTCCGCAGTCGGGGGAGCTTCCTGTCGTTGCCCGCGGCGCCAGACCGGCCAATACTTCCTGTGTGGACCGTGACCGCGACGTGCTCCGGGAGCTCGGCCGTCAGCTGGCCGAGGTCGCTGCGCTGCCGGCGCAACAGGAGACGGCGGCGCTGTGGCGTCAGCTGAATGGGCTGCGGCCGGCGCGACCCATGGTGATGATCGACCAGATCGCCTGGCATGAGATGGAGGTCGAGGACGAGCTGACGCTGCGCTGCGGCGACAGCTCTACCAGTGGCAGCACATGCGCGGTGACATGGTGGTCGAGCCGATGGTCGCCATTCCGAAGGTAATTCACGGAGTCGGCTTCGGCATCGACCCTCAGGAGCAGGTGCTGGCGCGGGACCCCAGCAACGACGTGGTCAGCCACCACTACGTGGATCAGATTCGGACCGACGAGGACATCGCCAAGATCCGCCAGCTCAAGCCGCGGCTCGATGTCGAGGCCACTGACGCAAGGGAATCGCGGATGCGGGAGATCTTCGATGGCATCCTTGAGATCAACATGCAAGGCGAGCTGCCGGTCTTCGCACCCTGGGATCGCATTGTCGAGTGGCGCGGCGCCGAGGCTCCGCTGCTCGACCTCGTCGATCGCCCCGATCACACCCACGCCATCCTGGAGCGATACACCACCGTCGCGCTGTACCAGCTGGATCGGCTCAAGGAGCAGGGCCTGCTCGGTCCGATGCAAACCACGATTCACTGCACCGGCGCTCAGACCGATGAGCTCCCCGGCGCCGGGTTCGATCCGAGCCACGTGCGGGCGGCCGACCTGTGGACCTACGGCATGGCGCAGATTTTGGCGTCGGTGTCCCCGGCCATGGAAGAGGAATTCTGGCTCCCTTACGCTGCTCGCTGGTTCGGCCGTTTCGGTCTCGGCTATTACGGCTGCTGCGAGCCGCTGCACCACAAGATCGACCTGATTCGGTCGCTGCCAAGGGTGCGCAAGATATCGGTCAGCCCATTCGCCGACGTCGAGGCATCGGCAGCGCGCATCGCCGGCGACTACGTGGTCTCGCGCAAGCCACCACCGTCGCTGCTGGCCCACGACGAGTGGAGCCCGCAGGCGGTCGAGAAGGATCTGCGTGATACCGTGGCGATCTGCGCCCGGCACGGCTGCCCGGTCGAGCTGATCCTCAAGGACATCAGCACGGTCCGCTACCAGCCGCGGCGGCTGTGGGAGTGGGCGCGCATCGCCGCGGACGTCGTCGGAGCAGGTGTCCCGGCTGCCGCCTGACCAAGGGCTCGGCGCGTGGCGCTGCCGGTGCCGTTAGCGCAGCGGTAACGGCCATGCGCGACTGAAACGGAGGAGGATGTGATGGAAATACGACGGCTTCGTCGGCTCGACGAGACGCTGCATCGTTCCGGCGGCACCGGCGACAACTGGCACATGACCTGGGCGGCTGACGGCCGTCAGTACGTGTCGTTGACCGACGGCGTGGGCTGGCCGGGTAGGGAGGGTTACACCGGCAAGAAGCACAACACGCGGGTGTACGCGATTACCGGTGCACCCCCCGGCCACGAGTACCGCTACCTGCCCGGGTTTCCGGATCTCTTTACCGAGGAAGGCGATCGGACCAACCGCTACTACGGATTCGGCATTCTCTCGCTGGGAGAGGCGATCTACAACTTCCTGACCACCCCAACGCAGCCATTCCTCGACGCCGATCCCCCGGCGCGGTTCTGCGGCGCCAAGCTGATTTACTCACCCGATCGCGGGGCGAGCTGGCGCAACCAGGATGGCTCGGCCCTCACCTGGGAGCCGTGGTCGCAGCGGGCGCGGGGCAACATGCTGTTCTTCGAGGAGCCGGGCGAGGCGTTCTCGCTGCTGACGGTGCTGCAGATGGGCCGCGACTACGAGCACAACCGCGACGGCTACGTGTACCTGTACTCCCCCAACGGCAACGAGGACGGAACGATGAACCAGCTGGTCCTCGCGCGCGTCGCCCGCGAGGCTATCTGCGATCGCGCGGCCTATCGGTTCTACGCCGGCACCGGCGGGGACGGCGCCCCACGTTGGAGCGAGGCGATCGAGGATCGCAACCCGGTGCACGTCTTCCCGTCCGGTTGGGTGAATACGCACCTGCACCCGTACGCGTGGCACCCGAGTGTGGTCTACCTGGCGCCCCTCGGCCTCTACTTGATGGCGAATTGGGGTATGGGCACTAGCAGCGACGGATGGTGGTTCGGCAAGCCCAGCTACCTCGGCTTCTGGACGGCACGTGAGCCGTGGGGGCCGTGGGAACAGGTGCACGAGGAGACCGCGTGGACCCCGCTGGCAGACGCGAACGCGCGAGCCTACCAGCCGCAGATAGCGCCCGGGTGGATTGCCGCTGACGGCCGCTCGTTCTGGATGGTGTACACCGACTTCCAGACCATCGACGAGGAGCGGCCCTACTACTGTTTCAACTGCCAGCGGGTGGAGATGGAGGTCGGCTGAAGTCGATGCGGTAGCCAGAAGCACGATGACGGAGTTTGTATCGAGGTCAGTCGATCACCCGCCACTCACCACATCGGCGGCTTGGCAGAAGGGCGACCCGGTCGGCTACCCCCGCGACCAGAAGCGGGTCGGATCAGCCGCCTTTCCCGTTCCGGTCGGATCCAGCTATCGGCGGACGGTTCCCGACACGCTGGACCTGGCAGAGCGGGCCAGCAAGGGGCTCATAGGTCTGACCGAGTCGACCGATCCGGCGTGCGACTATTCGATGTACTTCCGGGTGTTCTGGACCAACCCGCCGGTGATGATGCACGACGCCAGCGACATCTGTAATGCCAAGTTAATGGAGTCGCGGCCGCTGCTGCGGCAGATATGCGGCGACCGGTCGCGGATCCACGTCGACGCCGCCCAGCTCACCTCCTACCTGCGCAAGATCGGTGACGATGGTCTCATGTGGGAGCCGATCGCCGGGCAGCCCTGGATGAAGCTCGGGCTCGACGCCAGCGGCGTGGCCAGCCACGACGACCTGGTCGAGCGGTACTGCGCTGCCAGCATGAACGGCCGCTTCCTGGGCGCGGTCGCCCTCAACTACCTCCTGACCGGGGACGTCGGCTGGAAGCAGGCGGGCGAGGGGCTGGTGACCAGGCTGGCCACGCTGGCGGTGTACCGGACGATTTCGCCTTCTTCGAGCGCTCCTACTACCCACCAGGTGTCGCCCCAGACCAGGAGGCGCCGACCGCGAAGTCATGGCAGGCGCTCTCCTCTGCCTGGATCATCCAGGGGCTGGTGCAGTTCTACCGGTCCACCGGATTCGACCCGGCAATCGATCTGGCCGCCAAGCTGGTGCGGCACCAGTATGCCCACAGCGAATGCTTCACCGCCGGCGGCGAGTGGCTTCCGGGTACTGGGTACAACCACCACCACGGCCACGCCCTCCAGGTCCTGGCCATGGTCGAGTACGCCACCTGCGTCGGCGACCGCGAGCTGCTGCAGTTCGCGGAGACCTGCTACCGGCAGGGTCGTCAGTTGGGGAACGCAGAGATCGGCTACTTCCCGGAGTGGTTCTACACCCCCGGCAGCGAGGTCTACGACAAGCCGGACAGCACCTGTGAGGGGTGTGAAGTGGCGGACATGATCGCCATCGCCCTCAAGCTGTCCCGCGCCGGCGCCGGCGACTACTGGGACGACGCCGACCGGTACCTACGCAACCACTTCGCCGAGATGCAGCTGCTGGACGGCGCCTGGGTGCACGAGTACACCAAGTCGCTGCAGGCAACCGATGTGCGGCCGCACGAGACCGCGGAGCGAGTGGTGGAGCGCAACATCGGTGCGTTTGGCGGCTGGGCGAGCCCCAACCAGTGGTGGGAGAGCGAGAAGGTAACGCCCGGCAAGGCCGGCATCATGCACTGCTGCACCGACAACGCCACGCGGGCAATCTACTACGGATGGGAGAGCGTGGTGACAACCGCCGACCGGCTGCTCACAGTGAATCTCCTGCTGAACCATACGTCGGCATGGGCGGACATCGATTCCTATCTCCCCTACGAGGGGCGGATCGACATCCACGCCAAGCGCTCCTTCCGGTTGCAGGTCCGCATCCCGGAGTGGGCGAGCCCGGCCGCCACGATCTGCCGGGTCGGCGGCACAGAGCGGCGCGGCACCTTCGATGGCCGCTACGACGAGCTCGGCTCCATCAAGGCGGGAGAGACGGCCGTGGTCTCGTTCCCGATTGGCGAGCGGGAAGTGGTCCGCGAGATCGCTAGCAGCACCTACCGCCTGACGATTCGGGGAAGCGAGGTGGTCCACATCGACCCGCCCGGCAAGCTGTGCCCGCTGTACCAGCGGGAGCACTACCGTTCCAGCCGCGCCAGATTGGTGGATGTGCAGCGCTTCGTGCCGGACGAGGTGGTCGCCTGGTGAACGAGGTCCGCTATCGGGCAGTCCGCCTACGGGCGCCCCTCGATCTCCTTCAGGAACGGTCGCACGTGGGGAAGGATGAGATCGCTGCGTCGCAGCGTCTCGATGTGGTCGAGACCCGGCAATGACACGAATCGAGCATCGAGCAGCTCTCTCGCGCTGGCCTCGGCCCCTTCATAGAAGCCGTCCTTATCTCCGGCCATGATCAAGCACGGTACAGTGAACCTTGACAGATTTTCCGCGTTGCCCTCGAAGGTCACTGCGAACGCATCCTTCAGGATGCCGGCGCCGTGGCGCTCGATCTTCTCCCTCATCCGATCCGGCAGCGGTTGCTGCCACGCATACTCGTTTGCGACTAACAGGGCCGCTGGGCCTTTTGCGAGGAGTTTCTGGGCACCCGCGAGCTTCTGCCGCTCTGCGGCTCCGAAGTAGGGGTTGGCGCCTGCCAGGATCATCGAGACGAACCGATGGTGCAGCTCGACGGGCGTCCCGTAGTCGACCATGCCCCCCATCGAGAAGCCGAAGTAATGGGCGCACTCGATCTCGAGCGAATCGAGCACGGCCACCACGTCGTGGGCCATTGCGGCCGTCGTGTAGGCACGCGAATCCGGCGGTGCATCGCTGGGCGAGTGTCCACGGGTGTCGATGAGGATAAGACGGTACTCGTTGTGCAGAGCGTCCACGTACCCGCATAGGTGCCACACCTCCAGCGTCTCACCGATGCCGTGCAGGAGGACCAACGGAGTACCCTCCCCGGTGACCTCGTAGTGGATCCGCACTCCGGAGCTGTCCGCGAACGACATGGGCTCCCTCCTGCCTTATGTGGACGTCACCGCCGAGCACGGCTCAGTCCCAGCTCGGTTTTCGTATCGTTGCGGCAGCGCGTGCATGCGTTCACTCACCCGCCCGCCTCTTCTAGGCAAGATGGCTGTGGCCGTGGGCCGTCGCTATCAGGGACTACCCGCACCTTCGGTTTCCGCCGCTCGGTGGCAAACCACATGACGCGGCTCTTCGGATCAGTATTCACAGCGGCCCAGTGATCCCGGGAGTCATCGGTGAGCGGTGTGCTCAGGAGTGCGCTGCAGGCGGTGCGTGCTTATCCCCCCAACGAACGCCGTCCTAGGTGCGATGTGGCGCATGTACGATTACATCTTCCTCGGCCGCGCAACGGGCTCTGACGCCGAGAAGGAAGAGGTGCGGCGCGAGATCCTGGAGTTCCGCGAGACGATTCCCGGGATCGTCAGCATGACCGCTGGGTTCCATGAGAAAGGCGGCGGCGACCACAACTGGGCGGTCCACATTCGATTCGAGGACCGTGCGGATCGCGAAGCGTACGCCACGAACGAAATCCACGTGGCGGTCGGGAAGCGATACGGGCACTTCTTGGAACGCAGGACGCTGGTGGAGTTCGAAGTCGAACCCGGCGCCAGCTGACGGTCCCGCGCGGCCGTTACGCCCCTGCTCGACGGCAACCGCCTATAGGTCGCGGCGAGCACCGCCTTTCCGACGAGCCACTCCGAATTGAATCGGACGGCTGCCGTTCCAAGCGCCAACCGCACCACCTCGTCTCTGTCCATCGACGCACCCCGCTTCCACTGGGGCATGCCCTGATGCTCCGCCGCGGCGATCTTCGTGGCAACGCCAACCGTGCTGAGGAAGCCGTCGATAATCGCGGCGAGCTCGCTCTCGCCGAGCGCCGCTAGTACCTCTGAGGTAGTGGCAAGTATTTCGGCGTATCCAAGTAGTCCGGCTCGATGGGTCATCGCCAACGCCTCGCGCACGAGCTGTAGCGCAGATTCGAGCTGGCCGCGGCTGACCGCGATCTTCGCGGCGGTCACTATCGTTCGCGTGCGCGTAACACCGGGTTGATTCGTGCGATCCAGCAGCGTCAACGCCTCGTCAGCGATATCGCTCGCGGCATCGATATCACCGGTTGCATAGGCGATGAAGCCCAGTCGCTCGAGGATGCGCGCCTGCAGCTGCGAATCCTTCCGCCGGCGTACGTACCGGTAGCGTCCCTGCAAGTGGTGTAACTATAGGTCTCCGCGGCGGGGGTTAAGCCG
>CAJWOB010000145.1 GCA_913043885.1 uncultured Spirochaetaceae bacterium
ACGTGAGGATTCTCACGTTGCCGATCGCAACCAATGACCGCGCCCTGCACAGTTGTGCCCTGCCCTTGACCCAGGCAGGATTGTGGGTGCTGATGTGAGCGAGGATGAGAGAAGGAGCAAACGTGACGAAGCCCTGACTGCTGCTGGAGCGGTAGCCAGGGGGGGTACCGACTGGCTGTCGTGGGGGAGCCCGCGGGTCGGCCTGCGCTCTAGGCGGCGCAAAATAAACAGCCAACGATTCTGCCCTCTGGGGGATCCCCCTGGAGGGCACAGCGCCTGCCAGCGCAAGATAAGCCGTCGCCCCGGCCAGTGCCTTGTCCTGGTCGCGCTGTTTCATGGCCTCCAGCATCCAGTCCGTGGCCTGACGAAGTGCCTCGGCGCCTTCTCTCAGGCGGTCAGCAATCTGAACCAGCTGCGGATCATTCGTCGCCCGCGCGCTCGCCGCCACGATAGCCAGCGGTCATGACGCCGCGCCTTGACCGCCCGCCACGCCGGCTCGATGGAGCACCGGCCCGCCTGCTCGTCGACGGAGAGAGAATGATGTATGGACCAGATGCCCGACGACACTACAACCGACCCGCGGCTGCTCTCAGCGGCCTTCTACGATGAGCTTGGCGACGACTACCAGGGCTGGGAGCAGCAGGAGTGGCCACGCTTGCGCTGGCTACGGAAGGTGCTGCAAAGGCTCGCGGCCGGCGCGCACGTGCTCGACCTTGGCTGCGGCTCCGGCGATCCCGCCGACATAGAGATCGCCCGCCGGCACCGCGTCACGGGGTCGATCATTCGATTGCCCAGATCGAGCGGGCCAGACGCAACGTACCGTCAGGACACTTCATCCACGGTGACCTCGCGGCGCCGGACCTGCCGCGTGGCTCCTTCGACGCGGTGGTGTCGTTCTACGCGCTGGAGGGGATACCGCGGGCGGAGCATGCCGCGGTGCTACAGCACGCCCACGATCTGCTTCGCCCCAGCGGCTACCTGCTACTCGCTACCGAGCCGATGGACCGAGAGTCGGTGACCGGAGTGTACCGGGGCATGCGGATGAGGATCTCCGGCTTCGATGCGGACACGCTATTGAGGATCGTAGGCGACGCCGGCATGAGCCTACTGGAGTCCAAGATCGAAACGCAGAACGAGCGGGGCCACGACGTTCCCTTCCTCTGGATCCTGGCGCAGCGGGACTAGCGCCGCGCCCGCTGCGTCTCGCTGCGGCCGCTACTCCCTGAACGCCAGGGTGATCTGCACCTCCGTGGTGGTGTCGAGCGGCAGCCCCGACATCGACACCGCCGCGCGGGCGTGCTTGCCGACATCGCCGAACACTTCCACCAGCAGGTCGCTGGCGCCGTTGATGACGGCCGGTGCCTGGGTGAAGCCGTCTACCGAGTTGACGTAGCCATTGACCATCAGGATCGCCTCGACGCGGTCCAGATCGCCGAGCGCCTCCTTCATGACGGCGATGGCGTTGAGGGCGCAGGTGCGCGCCGCCTGGTAGCCGTCCTCGACGCTCTGCCCGTCGCCGACCTTGCCGGTGTGGGTGAGTGCGCCGTTCACCATGGTAATCGCACCGGCGAGGTAGAGCGTGTTGCCGTGCATGCGGAAGGGTACGTAGTTGCCGGCGGCGCCAGGAACGGCAGGCAGCTCCAGCCCCAGTTCGGTCAGCCTCTGTTCTACTTTGCTCATAGCGTGGGCGTACTAGACCAGAAGCGTGCTAGCCTCGCCAGTCGGAGAGGATCCGGGCGGCCAGGCCTATTTGAGCTCGCGGTCCTCGTGCATCACCTCGAGCTTGATGCCGTCTGGATCCTTGAAGAACAGGGCGTAGTAGGCGTCGCCGTGCTCGGGGTAGTAGCGGGGTGGCTCGACGATACGCGCCCCGGCATCGCGAATCCTTGGGTAGAGGGCATCTATCTCCGCCGGCGACGCGGCGCGAAATGCGAGATGGTGCAGAGATCCCGGCCGGCAGCGGTGCACCGGGTCGTCTCGTACCGACGCGCGTGGCGTGTTGATCCCGAAGACCAGCTGCGGATGCGTATGCTCGACGGCCTCGAACTGGTGCGCGGGCACGCTGCCCTTCGACTTGTGAGCGAGGTCGAAGCCGAGGATCAGCAGCAGGCGGTCGTAGAAGTCCTCGGACAGGGCCAGGTCGCTAACGGTGATGCTCAGGTGGTCGATCTTCGGCGTCATGGCCGCTGGGGGCGCCAGCGCCGGCCTCGGGCTCGGCCTCCAGGGTCTGCAGCAGCGCCCGCAGGTAGCCGTAGGTGTACGCGAATCCCACCTGGGTCGGCTCGTCGTCGGAAATGGTGGGCACGTGATCGGGCATCACCATGTACCCATAGCCGACCTCGCGCAGCGTGCGCAGCACCTGCAGCATGTCGACGTCACCATCGTCCGGGAACACCTCGACGAAGTCGCCAAACCCGCCCTTGATGTTGCGCAGGTGGAGATTGAAGATCTTGCCCCGCGTCCCGAAGTAGCGAATGACATCGTGGATCTCGTTGGCCGGTTGTCGCAGCGACTCGGAGAACGTGCCGACGCAGAAGTTGATGCCGTGATAGGCGCTGTCCCGTATCGCCATCAGGCGCTCGAAACCCCGGGCATCCCCCAGAATACGCGCCACCCCGCGATAGGTGGCATCACCGATGGTCGGATTCTGTGGATGGCAGGCGACCTGAATCTGGTACTCCTCCGCCACCGGCACGATGCGATCCAGCCAATGGGCGACCCGTTCCCACATGGTGTCGGTGTCGGCCGCTCCGCCCTCCCCACCTTGGACTGATCGAGCTGGTCTAGCTCGAACGACGACAGAACGGCACCGCCACGTCCGGTGCGCGACCGCGTACGCAGGTGTCCCAGAATCGTGATGTTGTAGTTGACGCCGCCAAAGCCAGCGCGGCTCGCCGCGGCCAGCAGCTGACAGATCTGGTCGATCTCACGATCGCGCTCGGCGCTCGGACCGAGAAACACGTGTGAAGCACCGTTATCGAACGCCGCCCTCGATCCGAGTGGCAGATGGAAAATCTCGCAGTCGATCCCGAACCTGGCGTGTCGCTCACGCCACTGCGACAACGACTCGGTGGTCCAGTCCCGCCAGTCGCCGGGCGGCGCTTGTGAGACGTGGGCAACCCCCAACTGGGCGAGCACCTCGCGGTCGGTGTCGTGACGGATGGTGGCCTGGGTTCCCAGATACACTCGCCGACTAGTCCGTAAGGGTGAGGCGGGCGGCCACGTTCCCAGGGAGGGCGGCAAGTGCGGCGATCACCTGACTCCTCTCGCCGTCGATGCTGCCGAGGGGATTGACCGGCGAGGCGGCCCGCGGCTCGTCACCGACGCTGGCCGGCGTGGGACCGAAGAAAATGCACAGCGCCTGGCCGGGCGGCCAGTAAGCCACCTCTCCCACCTCCATCGCGTCGCGCGCGTCCGCCGCGGCGACCGCCGCCACGCCGCAGCTGCCATAGTACTCGTCACCGCAGCGGGAGAGCTGCAACTCTATCGGACAGGCCGCCGCCACGGCCGCTGCCGTCTTGCTAGTGTTGAGGCGTCCTTCCAGCGTCGCACCGCCAATTTCGAGTCGAAACCTGGTCGCCGACATCGGCCGAATCTACGCCAGCGCCGCCAGCTGCTGTGACACGTGATCCACCAGTGCCTCGAGAGTGCCGGGTGCCAGGACGGCGATCGACTCCTGATAGATGCCCTTGTCGTACAGGTTTTCCGGCGGCAGGTAGGAGGCGCCCCAGTCGGCGGCAATGGTGCTGAGCAGTAGCGGCCGCGGGGCCAGGCGACGGCGCAGCTCGGTCTGCAGCCAGTGGTAGGGCTCTCCTTGCACCATAAGCCACACTGCCTCCCCGACCGTCCAGGCGTGGAGCTGCAGCGGGAAGCGCGCGCCGTCAGGTAGGGCGGCCACCCGCGACAGAAGCCGCGTAGCGCGCTCCACCATCGCGCGTCGCTCATGACGCTCCTCATCGCTGCCGGCGCGTCCCTCGTCGTCGAGCGAGCGCGCCAGGGCCGCCTCCGCCTCGGCCCGTGACGGCATCCCATCACGATAGGGTGCGTCGAAGGTCCAACGCCGCCCGCCGAATGCCGCCACCTTCCGCTGGCGATCGGTCGGCAGCTCACTGGTCTTCCACACTCCGATGGTCGTGCCCGAGGCGACACCACCCGCGTAGCTCAGCTCGTGTTGCGGCGGTAGGGTCGACTCGAGCGCAGTGAGGGCGGCGTAGCCGAGCCAGTGTCCGTTGCGATCCGCCACCGCCGGGTCGCCGACGAATCCGTCCCGTGGCCCCAGGTCACCTGAGGCGCCCTGCAGGAACAGACAGGGAGCCGGATAGCGGGCCTGCACGGTCTCCCGCATGGCGCCGACGTAGTCGGGACTGAGTGCCCGGCTGTCCCATGCCAGGGTGGTCGGGTGGCAGGCGTAGTTGACGACGGTGGCCACCACCTCGCCACCGTCGCCGTGCACCTTGGCAACCATCACCGTGTCGTCGGGAGAACCGGTCGGGTCGAATCCACAGACGTGCTCGCCAGCGTCTTGATCGAAGTAGTCGCGGGTGCGGGCCAAATCACAATGGCCGGCCGCGTAGCAGACCGTTACCGGCTGCATCGCCTCGCGCGCCGACTGGGCCAGCTCGCCCACGACCGCGGTGATGCGCTCCACGTGGGGGGCGATCAGATCTCCGCCGGGCTTGTCATGGCGGTCGGGTCCCATGAGCCCCACCCCGTGGGTGTGGGAGCACACCACTGACACATCGCCTATGCCGGATTGCTGCTCGATGGCCGCCAGCATGGGCTGCAGCTCGTCGCGGCCGAGCACGCACATATCCAGGGCCACGATCAGGTGCGCCCCGGCAATGCCGTCACCATCGACGGGACCAAAAGCTACCGCCGTGGCGAGCGCTGGCCGGTGCACGCTCTCTGCACGATCGTGGGCAGCGGCGCCCCACATCCGACTGTAGATACCTACTGGTGGCGTGATGTCGCCGGTCACCACTCCGAACTGGCAGCGACCTTGCGGCATGCCGTACGTTTGCATGCGGCGATGTTGGCACGGCGCACGGATCCGCGACAGCGGCTCGCCGGCTGCGCCCCGACGGCCAGTCCGCAGCTACCCGCCACGGCTGCACCTGTCATAATCCGCGCTCAGTGAGTGTTCCCAATTTTGCGAGCGACTTCAGAGCCCGACTGCGCGCCGGCGAGGTGATGCTAGGGACCGTTCTGCCGGCGCCGACGCCATCAGTAGCGGGAGCGGTACTGGGCACCGGCCCGGATTTCTTGTGGATCGACACCGAGCACCAGCCGTTCGGCACGGAGGCGTTGGGCACCATTCCGGCGCTTGCCCGCCTCCGTCAAGTGGCACCACTCATTCGCGTCGCCGGCAACGACTCGTCGTTGATCAAGAAGGCCTATGACGTCGGCGCGGTGGCGGTGATGGTCCCGCAGATCAACACCGTCGAGGAAGCCCGGGCGGCAGTGCGCCACGCCAAGTATCCACCGGAAGGCGAGCGCGGCGTGTCGCCCGTCTGGCCCATGTACGTCGGCGCCGACTGGAGCCACGCGATCGCCAGCGCGAACGAGGAGACGGCGCTGGTGCTTCAGCTGGAGAGCCGACGCGCGTTCGAGAACCTTGATCAGATCAAGAAGATCTCGGGAGTGGATGTGCTGATGGTCGGGCCGATGGACCTTTCCACCTCCCTCGGTCGCTCGGGGGACTTCAAGTCGGACGAGATTCAGACCCTCATGCGCGAGCTCCCCCAGCGATTGGAGGGCACCGGCATTGCCGCCGGGACGACGCTGGTCGACGTCGAGGACATGGAGCAGCACCTCGAGTGGGGCTACCGCTTCATCAACGTCGGCTCCGTGGTCGGCTATGGAGCAGGCGTTCTCCGGCAGCACCTGGCGCGCCTGCGGAAGTAAGACCTCGTACGGCTGCGGCGTGGTCCTCGCCCTGCGCCTCGCTACGCCGGGGGAGCGGAGCCACCTGGTCGAGTACGCCATCGTCGCGACGCTGGTGCACGAGGCGCTGGAAGAACGCGCCGCGCAAGGAGGATCCGTCCCGCTGCCGGCTGTCCTCGCGTTCTCGGTGGCGGCCGCGATCGGCGCCCTCGATGAGGGCATTCAGCTGCTGGTCCCAGACCGGGTATTCGACCTAGTCGACATCGCGTTCAACACGATTGCCGCCACTCTGGCGGTAGTGGGTGGGGTCGTCCTGCGCTGGCTGCGCAGACGCGGCGCGGCGTTTCGCGCCCGCCGTAATAGCTCCTCGCCGCCGCGTTAGGTCGTCGAGGGCGAGCCCCGATCGCCGGCATGCGCCAGTGCGGAGTCGCTCGCGCGACTGACGATTGCCGGCGCCGCGTGGATCAGCGAGTCGTCGATAAGCGCCTCGACCATGAACAGGGCGAAATCGACCCGCCGCGTCATGTTGCTGGCCAATATCGGGTCACCGACGTGAGGGCTCCACACCGGCAACCCCTCGCTCTCACCTTCCTCCAGATCACTGCCGCGGACCACCGTCCAGCGCCGGTCGCTGTCGAATACGAGACGGCACGCTGTCACCTGATCGTTGAGATCGAGCGCGCGGGTCAGCCGCCCGACGACGCCGAAGATCTTCAGACCCGCCAGGAAGCCGCGGGAATAGCTGTCCTGGCCATCGCGGGTGATGTGCCAGCCGCAGGAGACACAAGGCGTGCGTCGTCGGCGGCGGTGTCGAGG
>CAJWOB010000146.1 GCA_913043885.1 uncultured Spirochaetaceae bacterium
AGCCATCGAGAACAGCAACGATGCCCAAGAGGCGGAAGACGCAGTTTACGAGTTTATCGAACAGTCGGTGGACGGCAGCTATTGGGTGATCTACTACCACGCTGCCGCTAAGACCCTGGAATACACCGAAAACGACGACGCCTTCTTTTGGACCCGCCGCGCCATGGACAACCTCGACCTCTTTGCCGAGGAGTGGCTGACCGGCGCGATGCTCGGTCCCTACGATCTGATGATGGATCTGGGCCTGCCGTTCAAGGACTACGGCCGCCCAGGAAGCGAGCACGAGCGCGCAATCCTGCGGATCGTCAGCGGCCTCGCCGAGCGCGGCAAGCCGTGCGCCATGGTGGTGGGGGATGGCGAGGATGCGCGCCGCTGGATCGACGACGGCTGTCGGATCGTGGTGTGCGGCGAGCTCGGCGACATGGTGCGCCGCCAGGCAACAGCCAACCTGGAACAGATCCGCCGCTGACCGCCGGTAGCCCCGCGCGCCAGCCATCCGCCTTCCACGTGTGCCGCTGCGCGGCTACGCTGCCCACATGTCATTGCCCGAAATCGAACCCGGACTGAAGGTCGCCGCGCAGATGCCGCCCGAGCCGACGGCGGAGGAGTTCGCCTTTGCCCATCAGATGGGCGTGGACCACGCCGTCGCCTGGACGACGGGGGACAAGACCAGCGCCGAGTTCTACAAGCACTGCAAAGAGCTGTACGACGAGAACGGGATCATGCTGTACGGAATGGGCAACGGCAACGTGCACAACGTTGCGGCGATTACCCTCAATCTCAGCAACCGCGACGCCAAGGTCGAGGAATACAATCAGCACCTTCGAAACCTGGGAAGCGCAGGGATCCCCTACACCACCTACGCCCACATGGCCAACGGCGTATGGAGCACCCCGCGTGAGACCACCCGCGGCGGCGCCAGCGCGCGGGCCTTCGACAGCGCCCGCGTGGACGAGGCCATCGCCGGCGGCGGACATGGCAGCCGACCGCAGGTGGATCGCGACATCACCGAGGACGAGATCTGGGAGAACTTCACCTCGTTCGTCACAGAGATAGCGCCGGTCGCCGAAGAAGCGGGCGTCCGCATCGGCATTCACCCGGATGACCCTCCGGGACTCACCCTGGATCGCATACCGCGACCCATCTTCAGCAGTTTCTCCGGCTACCAGCGGGCGCTCGATATCGCAGACAGCCCCAACGTCGGCATGTGCCTGTGCATCGGTTGCTGGCTGGAGGGCGGCGAGAGCATGGAAGAAGGCGTCGTGGACACGATCAAGCACTTCGGTGCCCAGAACAAGATCTTCAAGGTCCACTATCGGACCGTCGATCAGCCGCTGCCGCATTTCGTCGAGACCTTCGTCGACGACGGCTACTTCGACATGTACGACGCGATGAAGGCACTTGCCGAGGTGGAGTTCGACGGGGTGCTGATCCCCGACCACATCCCAACGATGGCCGACGACCCGAAGGTGGGGACCGCCTACTCGATCGCCTACATGAAGGCGCTCCTGCAGCGCGCCAACGCCGAGGTCAGCGGTGCTGGCTAGCGCGGCCCGGTAGCATGCCGCGCCTCTCCGTCAATGTGGCCTCGCAGATCGATCGTGATCAGCTGGCCTTCGCCAGCCAGCTGGGCGTGGAATGCGGGTTCACCTGGGTCGAGGAGTCACAGACCGGTCTAGAGAACCTGCGCTCGATCAAGGGGGCGATCGAAGATCACGGGCTCAGCCTCTACATGATGTCGTGCATGGCCTACGGCAAGAGCAAGCACATCCACCTCGCCCTGCCGGACCGCGACCGCGTCATCGAGGACTACCAGAGATTTGTCCAGCACCTCGGCGAGATCGGTGTCGGTGTCACCACCTTCACCTGGGAGCCGGATCAGGTGTGGACCACCAGTCAGGATGGCAGCTCGCGCGGGGCGTCGGCACGGTACGTGGATCTCGATGAGCTGACCTCCCATGGCCTCACCCACGGCCGCACCTACGGTCGCGAGGAGCTGTGGGACAACTTTGCCTACTTCATGGAGAAAATGATCCCGGTGCTGCGCGAGTCGGGGGTCAGACTGGCGCTGCACCCCAACGATCCGCCAACGGTCGAGTCACTGGGTGGCGTGCCCTGCCTTATCCATGGACGAACCGACTACGACCGCGCGTTTAGCCTGGCGCCGGCGGATGTGCTCGGCATGGAGTTCTGCTGCGGCTGCTGGCTGGAGGGCGCGCCGACATTCGGCGACATCCCGGACGGCATCCGTCACTTCGCCGCAGGCGACCGTCTGCTGATCGTCCACTTTCGCAACGTCAGCGCGCCGCTGCCGGAGTTCACCGAGACCTTTCTCGATAACGGCTTCGCCGACATGTACCCGTTCATGCGCACCTTCGTCGAGGTCGGCTATCAGGGGACCATCACCCTGGATCACACCCCGCGATTCCCCGAGCCCTACGATGCCGGGGCCGGTACCGGATACGCCGTCGGCTACATGCGCGCGCTGCTGGAGCGCGCCCGAGCGGAGATAGGCTGAGGAGGTATGCCGAAGATGGCAGACACCATCAACTGGGGAATCATCGGCTGCGGCGGCATCGCCAGGAAGTTCGTCAACTGCCTGAGCCTGGTGTCGGGCAGCGAGCTGGTGGCGGTCGCCTCGGCAACGCCCGGCAAGGCACAGGAGTTCGCACGCCAGTTCGGCGTCGATCCGGCCGCCGCCTACCAAGGCTACGATGAGCTCGTCGCCCGCGACGATATTCACGCGGTCTACGTGGCGACCACCCACAACTTCCACTACGAGAACGTCAAGCTGGCTCTGGAGCACGGCAAGGCGGTGCTGTGCGAGAAAGCGTTCACCGTCGCCACGTGGGAAGCGGAGGAGCTGGTGGCGCTCGCCCGCGAGCGCAAGCTGTTCCTGATGGAGGCAATGTGGACTCGGTTCCTGCCGGCGATCGGCCAGGTCCGCGACTGGCTCGCGGACGGGGAAATCGGCGAGCTGCGGCAGATCCGTGCGGACTTCGGCTTCGATGCCCCGTTCGATCCCGAGGGCCGTCTGTACAACAAGGCTCTGGCCGGCGGCGCACTGCTGGACGCCGGCATCTACCCGATCTCTTTCGCCAGCATGATCGCCGGCTCGCCGGTCGCCCTGGAGGCCGTCGCCGAAATAGGTACCACCGACGTGGACGAGCAGTCGTTCTACCTGTTCCGCTACGAGAGTGGCGTCGTCGCCACCCTCTCCGCAGCCGTGCGGGCACGCATCAACGTGATGGCGGAGATCATTGGCACCGAGGGCAAGATCGTGGTTCCCAGGTTTCTGACCGCCAGCTCTGCCGAGCTGCACCGGCACGATAGGGCAAAGCCGATCCGGCGGCGACTTCCGGTGCGCGAAGGGCGGGGTTTCGAGTACGAGATCCAGGAAGTATTGGACTGCCTCAACCAGGGCAAGCTGGAGAGCGCGGTGATGCCGCTCGACGAGTCGGTAGCGATCATGAAGACGATGGATGCGATTCGCCAGAAGATCGGGCTGCGCTACGCCAACGACAGGTAGCGGATGAGATGATCCAGATCGCAGAGGTCCTCGGCACGCACCCGTCATCTCTATGGAAGATGGCGAAGCAGAGCGGCGTGGAGCACGTCGTGGGCAGCATGGACATGAGCCTTATCGACACGGCCTCCAGCAAGGAGGAGCTACCCTGGGGGTATCTGTCCCTCCTGCACCTCAAGACTCGCTACGAAAATGCCGGTTTCCAGTTCGACGTGCTGGAGAGCCGTCCGCCGCTGACGAAGGCCAAGCTGGGCCTGCCCGGGCGAGACGAGGAGATCGAGACGGCCATCGACCTGCTCACCAACATGGGCGAGCTGGGCATCGGCGTCTGGTGCTACGAGTGGATGCCGGTGCTGAACTGGTTGCGCACCTCCTCGACGATCCAGACTCGCGGCGGCGCGCTGGTAACCGGCTACGACCACGATCTGATGAGAGGCGCGCCGCCAACCGAGTACGGCGAGGTGTCCGAGGAACAGCTGTGGGAGAACCTCGAGTACTTCCTGAAGGCGACCCTGCCCGTGGCTGAGGCCGCGGGGGTCAAGATGTCGATGCATCCCGACGATCCGCCCCTCTCCCCGATCCGCGGCCTCGGCCGCATCATGCGCAGCGTCGAGAACTACGACCGCCTGCTGGATCTGGTGCCCAGCCCCGCCAACACCATCACCCTGTGCCAGGGCAATTTCACCCTGATGACCGACGACCTGCCGGGGGTGATCCGTCACTTCGGCGAGCAGGACAAGATCACCTTCGTCCACTTCCGCGACGTCCGCGGCACGCCCACCAAGTACCAGGAAACGTTTCACGACGACGGCAAGACCGACATGCTGGCGTGCATGGAGGCCTACCGGGACATCGGATTCGACGGCGTGTTGCGCCCCGACCACGTACCTACCATGGAAGGCGACAGCAACGAGCACGCCGGCTACTCCTCCATCGGGCGGCTGTACGCGATCGGCTACATCCGTGGGCTGCGCGAGGCGGTCTACGCCAGCCAGTAGTGGCGCTTACCGCCGAGCAGCGACAGAAGTATGCCCGCGACGGGTGGGTGGTGCTGCCGTCGCTGTTCTCCGCCGACGAGTGCGACGGCCTCATCCGCCATATGGAGGCGGTGCACGCCGGCGACATCCCCGTCGTGGGTATCGACCTGCCGGCGGCAGGCTCCGACCATCTCGTCGGCACCGGCCAGTGCCACATCCACGACCCCGTCTGCCGCGCATTCATGCTGCACCCGAAGTTGCGCGCACCGCTTCGGGATGCGCTGGGAGGCGACGAGCCCGAGGGCATCAAGAGCTACTACTGGTGGAAGGGCACCGAGTGGTCGCAGGCGTGGCACTGCGACGGCACTGCGCTGCCGGGCTGCATCGGCGTGTGGGTACCGTTGGTCGACGTGGACGAAGAGATCGGCACCCTCGCGCTGCAGTCCGGCGGCCACCTACGCCGCCAGCTCCACCACGATGACCTGCGGCATGGGAAGTGGGCGGGCAACCGCACCCACTCCGGCGACCCGGAGCTGGGGGCCAGGCTGAAGAGAGAGATCTTCGAGGAGAACCAGGCGGCGGGGGCCGAAGAGGTGCACATCGTCGCCGGGAGGGGGGCCGCGGTGATCTTCCACGGCCATCTGTGGCACCGCGGGGTAATGGGAGTCGACCCAGACGCCGATCGCCAGGTCTACGCCTGTCACTACATCTCCAGCAGCTTCGCTGAATGGCCGCACGTCCTGTGGGAACGCCTCAGCTTCGACGGCACCGCACGCTGGTCTACCGGCGACGAGCCGACAGCGGCTGCCCGCCACAACGCGCGGCTGCCCTGGCACCCAGCCATGGAGCTCACCGCCTCGAGCACGCTCCCCTCACTCCTGCCGACGCGCAGGGACGCTCCCCTGCAGATCCTGAGCCAGGAGCAGGCGGACGAGCTGGATCTGAGGGGATTCACCGTGGTCGAGGACGCGTTCGACGCAGACCAGATCGAGCCGCTTCGCGACGAGATCGACCCGCTCGAACAGGAGTATGTGGCGCGCCTGGAGACAGAGGGGCCGCCGCAGCCGCGTTCCAACACGAGCGCCAATCAGATCACCTTCACCAGCGGGCTGGCGGAGCGGTCGGCGCTGGCGCGGTCATTCTGCGGCAGCCCGTTCTTCCAGCAGGTGTGCCACGACGTGCTGAACTGCGACGACGTGCGGCTCTACCACGAGCAGGCGGTGTACAAGAAGCCCTGCCCCGGACGGGTGTTCCCCTACCATCAGGACAATGGCTACATGTTCATCAAGCCGCTGCAGTACCTGACCTGTTGGGTGGCGCTCAACGATGCAACGCCGGAGAACGGCTGCCCGTGGTTCATACCGGGGCTGTTTCGGCGCGGGCCGCTGCGGCACGAGTTCGACGATGGCAACGGCGGCTGGACGATCTCGGGGCTGCGGTCGGACGACGCGGTCTGCGTGCCGGTCCGGGCGGGCTCGGTGGCTCTGTTCTGGAGCCTGACCCCGCACATGACGGGCGCCAACACCACCGACGGGGTGCGCAAGGCCTACATCTGCCAGTACGCCGCGGACGGCTACGACAACAGGATCTGGGACAAGAACGCCAACGGCGGCCGCGGAGGCCCGATGCAGGCGGACTCCATCGAGAAGGACGCCCTCGACGAAGCCGTCAACTTCCTGGTGCTGAAGGGTGGTGTCGGCGTGCCGCCTCCACCGCTCCCGGCTGGAGGATAGTGAGCACCGAGTCGCCGCGACCTGAGCTCGGCCGTGGCTACTTGCCGAGGCGGATGAAGTATCTACCCGCCAGACGCAGCATCATCCGCACACCATTGAAGAGCGCCGCGTCGGTGCGGTGTAGCAACCGCAGCAGCGCGTTGAACGTCGCCGAGCGCCCTATCGCATTGCGCCCACCATGTTGGAGCGACGCATCGATCCCGCCAAAGCCGAGACGCTTGATCATGTACAGGAAGTGGATCCCCTGCATCTGGACGGTGTCGAACTGACGCGCCCATAGACGAACTCGCTTGAAGGAGAGGGGCACATCGCCAACCTCCTGGCGGATAGTGAACCACCTGCTCGCCCGCAGCAGTGGATTTCCCGCCGCGCCTTCGGAGAACAGGGCAACACTCCCCGGCTTCATCACTCGGTACAACTCCGCGGCAGTCCGCGGGTACTTCACCACGTGGTGAAG
>CAJWOB010000147.1 GCA_913043885.1 uncultured Spirochaetaceae bacterium
CGAGGCCCGGGCTAGCCCCGTCAAACTAGACTCCGGAATGCACGTTTTACTTGACCAGGTCTGGAAGAGAACTTCCGGCACCATCAGTTTTTGATGATTTATCCGGTATCCGCACCGCACCGCACCGAGAACGGGCCTCCCAAAGTTTGCCAAAAAATATCAAAATTTTAAAGTTAGAAAAACAGTTAGAAAAATCTGGCGATCGTGTACCCCCCTTTGATCTCCGGATCTTTATATAAGATTTTCTCTTGGAATTTCTCTTAGGAGTTCTTTTGGGAGTTGATTTACGAATGGTCTTTGCCTTGGCTCTCTTCCTAGACTTTTTATGTGACTTACGTCTTCGTCTCCTTGGTCTCATTCTACTGCGTCTTGACCGGTATTTCCCTCCCTTGGGTTTATTGGTGCTGAACTCTTGCGCACTCTCCTGGACTTCGGCCGCGCGAACCTGATCGACAAGGCGCGCCAGCAGCCCGAGAAGGTCAAGAAGGTCCTGAACAAGGTCAAGACAGACGGACTCTTCCCGACGCTGGACGCAGTGCGAACCAAGCTGGACCAGGCGATGCACCTGGGCTACGCCAACGCCGGCACGGTCGAGTACCTGTTCACGGCCGAGGGCGAGTTCGCCTTTCTCGAGCTCAACCCGCGCCTCGCGCGTCGCCGCGCGAGCGCTGCTGTCCAGCTCCTGCAACTGCGCCATCTCCTCTTCTGTTACGCCGAGTCGCAGCAGCAACTCCGGATCCAACGAGAGGTCGGCTACCTGAGCCGCCGCGGGTACGGCAATTGCCAAAGTCAGAAGCCCGCACACCAGGCGGCGTGCCCTGCGCTGTGCTGCTCTCATCTTCACCTCACCCCTTAGTCGCCCGACAGCCGCTTCAGGTTGCATCGCCAGGTTGCAACGGCACTGTCGACCCTAATAGCGTATAGGCGATGGCGCTGCCCAACAGCACCTTCTCGCAGCTCAACCGGACGTTGGCGGCCGCGTTTAGCGGTGACGTGCTGCGAGTGCTACCGGACTACGACATCTACGAGCGGACTGGGTATCCGCGCAACATCCCGGTGCAGTCGCCGGATGTCGCCAAACAGATAACCGCCGACCTGCGCGATGGCAATCGCCTGCTGCGTATGGTCGAGACTCTTATCGATATCGACCGCAACGGCTACACCGGCCGGCGCTACGAGGTAAAAGGCCTCAATCGGGTCATCGCCGAGATCGAGGACGCCGGCTACTACTACGACGATGACACCGAGCTCTTCATGGAGGGGGAGAACAACAGAACGCCGGGGTGGGGGTATCTGCAGCCGGGGGTCAACTACGACTTCTCGTTCCTCAAGATCGACATCGTCAAGAACTCGCAAATCGTACGCAAATACTCGCGCCAGCTGGTGGCCCGCACCTACAACGACGTCAAGAAGCTCACGCGCGAGATTGTCGAAGGGCGTAACGGTAGGCTGTGAAAGTGGGAAGGCGATGGAGGATTGGCGGCATTCTACTTCGGCGAAAAGAACGTCGAGGCCACGCTGTCGGGAATGGAGCTGCTGATCGAGCTGTCCCTCTATTAATCTGCAGGGCAATCAGTTGAAGGACGACGTGAAGATGAGGCTCGCCGTCCACACCGGCTCCACCACCTACGACAAGAACGTCGCCACCCTCGCCGGCGACGCCATCAACCAGGTAGAACAGCTCGAATCGCGCCTCACCAAGCCCAATACCGTCACCCTGTCACCCGGCGCCCACTCCGACCTGGGCGCCAAGCTGAGCCCCTTCTTCAAGCCGTTCGACGCCGGGCCGCGCACCAAGCTGCATCGATTCGAGATTACCTGGGAGCAATAGCGGGACGAGCTGAGGACCGCGCTGGTGCAGATACTCCTGTTCTCCGACAACAAGCGAATTAGCGAGAAGCTCGCCGCTCTCCCGCGCGCCCAGCGTCCGGAGGTCCTGCCCACCTCGGAGGTAGCCAAGACGGTGCGCCGCGGGTACTCGGGGCTGATCTACTTCGACCTCCATAAACTGGCGCAGGCCGCCTACAAGAGGTTGCTGGCGGCGCTTCTGAAGTCCACGACCGCGCATACCGGCATCATCGACTCCGCCGGTGTGGTGAAGGACCCCGCGGAGCTGTTTCACCGCGGCGCCGTGGACTACATCGGCAAGGCGCAGTGGGCGGCTGGGCTCACCAAAGCCCGTGTCGGCCGCGTCGCCGCCTTCATCGAGGCGTTTCGCACCGCCCCGGACGCCGAGAGCGAGGAGAAGGTGGTGCACCGCACCCAGATCGCCTTCGGATCAGATTGGTCATCCATCACCCACGGTCAGGAGTACACCTTCTACCTGATGTTCGTGGAGTTGGACGGCAAGGAGGAGATGGAGAAGAAATACGGCCTCCGCAACCTGGGCGCCGCGCTGCTGTCGTTCAAGGAATACGTCGGCGATTTCGTGTCCGATTACGGTAGGCGGGTCTGGATATGGTCGAAATTCGGCGGCATCGTACTGTTTCCCTTCGACGGCAAGCCCTCAGAGGCGATCAACTGTGTGTTCCGGTTCATGCTGTTCAAGCACCTCTACGACATCGAGGAGTCATCGTTTCCCAATCTCATCTCGGTACGCATGGCGCTCCATGTCGGTAACGTCATGTACCACCCCGATCAGACGGACCAGGTAATCTCCGACACGCTGAACCGGACCTTCCACCTCGGACAGCAGCACACGCTGCCGGGGTCGTTCGCGGTTACCGAGGATGCCTTCGCCTATTGTCTCAGGGAGCTGCAGGGATACTTCGTCCCCGCTGGGGAGTTCGAGGACCGCAACATGGTGCGCATGAAGCGCGCCTTCGTGTGACTGATACCGCGACCGACCTCGCCGCCGGCGGCGTCGCGCGTTTCCACGTCGATGACGAGCGCACCGAGACGCTGCGTAACCTACGCCTGATCATCCGCATCAGGTGGATCGTCTCGCCGACCATCTTCGTCATCATGGCGACTGCGGCCCTGCTCGGCCTCTCCACCCAGACCACGCTCACCCGCGATCAGCTGTTCGTGAACGGCAGCAACCTGTTGATCATCATGTCGCTCAACGTCGTCTACACCGTGCTCGTTCACCGGCTGGTGGACCTGCGACCGCTGGTGCTGTTCCAGCTCTTCATCGACGTCATCCACTTCACACTCACCATCTACAAGACCGGCGGCCTGCTGAGCCCGTTCTCCTTCCTCTACTTCTTCGCCATCTTCAACGCATCGATCCTGGTGTCCGGACGCGCCACCTACGCCATGGCCACTACCGCCGGCGTGCTGTACTCGCTTACCGCGGTCGCCGAGTTCCTCGAAATCCTGCCGCATCAGGACTACTTCACCCCCTTCTCCAGACTGGGCAGCAACCCATCGTTCCTGGTCCTGACCTGGAGCTTCTCCATCCTGTCCTTCTTCGCCTTCTCCGCACTGGCCACCTACCTCACCTCGCTCATCCGCAGGCGCCAGACCCAGCTCCGTGGTGCAAACGCCAAGCTGGACCGCGAGCTGCGCACGATGTCGATGCTGTATCGGACCAGCAAGGCGCTTAGCTCCCACACTGGCGTGCGCGAGGTGGTGGACTTCATCTTGGGTGAGCTCCTGGAGCACCTGCAGCTGAACCGCGCGCTCCTCTACCTGAATCTGCGCAACGAGGTGCTGCACCTGTACATGGTCAAGGTGCGCAAGGACACCCTCGGCGGCGACACGGTCGAGACCCTCGAGGAAGGGGAGCTGGCGGGCGGCACCGATCTGAACATCTCCATCCCGCTGCGCATGGATGCCGGGCTTACCGCTCGGGCGGCGCTGGAGCGGCAGGCGTACAACATCCGGCGGCCCGACCGTTCGACGCTCATCAATCGCCGGCTCGCTCAGCAGATAGGCATGAACCCATTCGCGCTTGCGCCCATGGTCATCCGCAAGCGGGTGGTGGGGGTTATCGGTATCGACCGCAGTCACGGCAGCCCCGGCGCCGAAACCGAGGCCGGCGGCGGGCCGGGTAGCGGCTCGATCGACGACGAGGAGTTCCGCATCTTGCAGATGTTCGCCAATCAGACCGCGATTACCCTTACCACTCTGCAGAACGTGGCGCTGCAGCGCCGCCGCAACCGCACCGAGGCCGTGCCGCCGGGTTGACCGACCGGTCACCTGAGCGTAGCTTCGGCCCGCGGCGCGACGACTTCGGCATGAGGTCCGCGCCGCCACCGGGGAGCTTGGTAGCGCCAAGCTGAGAGGAAGGCCCTGGAAGTGGCCCGCGCAGCGGGCTGCCAAAAGCCTTCGACTCGACGAACCTGATCCGGGTAATGCCGGCGAAGGAAGTGGCTCACGAGGCGTGAGCTCACGATAGTGAGCGAGTTACCAGTGGCCCGGTGACAGACCAACGGAGGCCACGTATGCACTCTCTCCGCCCGCTCTCTCTACCTCGCTCAGTTGCCGTTCTCGCCGCCGTAGTGGCGCTCGGGCTCGGCCCGGCGCTCGGCAGCTTCGCCGGCGGCAGCAACGAGCGTGTGCTGCGCGTCATGAGCCACGACTCATGGGCGCTGTCGGAGGAGCTGGTGGCGCAGTTCGAGAGGGACAACGGCGTCGAGGTGGAGATCCTGACCTCCGGAGATGCCGGGTCGGCGGTCAACACGGCTATTCTGGCGAAGGGCAATCCGATTGCGGACGTCCTCTACGGCATCGACAACACCTTCCTGAGCCGCGCGCTCGAGGCCGATATCTTCCTCCCCTACGCCCCACCGGGCCTGGCGCAGGTGCCCGCCGAGTTTCAGCTCGACCCGCAGCGGCGGGTAGTCCCGATCGACTTCGGCGATGTGTGCCTCAACTACGACATCGTGGCTATGCGTGAACGTGGCCTGCCGCCTCCGGCCAGCCTCGACGAGCTTGTCGACGAGCGCTATCGCGGCCTGCTGGTGGTGCCGAGCCCGGTGACATCGTCGCCTGGGTTGGCGTTCCTCCTCGCCACGATCGGTCACTTCGGCGAGGCCGACTTCCTGGAGTTCTGGCGCCGCCTGCGCGCCAACGATGTACTGGTGACCGGCGACTGGGAGAGCGCCTACTTCGCCGAGTTCAGCGGTGCCTCCAACGGGAGCCGCCCCCTGGTGGTGTCGTACGGATCTAGCCCGCCCTTCGAGGTGTTGTTCGCCGAGCAGACCATCACCGAGCCATCGACGGCCGCCATCGTCGCCGCCGACACCTGCTTTCGACAGATCGAGTTCGCGGGAATCCTGGTCGGTACCAAGAACCGCGGCCTCGCTGAACGGTGGATGGACTTCCTCCTGACACGCGAGGTGCAGGAGGACCTGCCGCTGAACATGTTCGTGTTCCCGGTGCGCTCCGACGCCGAGCTGAACGAGACATTTCGCCGCTTCCTCGCGGTGCCGCAGCAGCCGGTCCAGGTGGATCCGGCTCGTATCGCCTCGGAACGGGAGCGCTGGATCCGCGAGTGGCGGGACGTGATGGCTCGCTGACGCCATGAGTGCCCGACACCGGGAGCGCCACGGCCGCCCGGGCGCCCGCGGGCATCGCGCGCTGCTCCTGTGGCTGCCAGCCGCGCTGCTGTTCACCCTGTTCTACTTCTATCCGCTGGCGCGGATAGGGGAGTACAGCCTGAGCGGAGCGGACCAGGACCTCTGGGGGGTGCTCAGCCGCCCCGCGACTCTCCGCGCGATCATCTTCAGCCTGTGGCAAGCGACCCTGTCCACTGTCGGCGCCCTGCTGCTGGGGCTGCCGAGCGCCTACGTGGTGGCCAGGTACCGCTTCCCCGCTCGTCGGGTCCTGACCACGCTGCTGGCGGTACCGTTCGTACTGCCGACGGTGGTAGTGGCTGCGGCATTCCGCGCCATATTCCCGGACACCGGCGGCAACGATTTCAGCAGCATCGCCGCCATCATCGCCGCCCACGTCTTCTTCAACACGACCCTGGTCGTCCGCCTGGTAGGCGACCGCTGGCAGGCCCTCCACCCCCACCTCGAGGAGAGCGCCGCCACCCTGGGCGCGGCACCGGCCAGGCGCTTCGTAACCGTCACGCTGCCTCGACTGCTACCGAGCGTGGGGGCGGCGGCCGCCCTGGTGTTCATCTTCAACTTCACCTCGTTCGGCACCGTGGTGCTCTTGGGCCACGGCCGCTATGCCACCGTGGAGGTCGAGATCTACCTGTTGACGACCGGCCTCTTCGACCTTCCCGCGGCCGCCATACTCGCCGTCCTGCAGCTAGCGGTCACCGCCGCACTGGCTCTGCTGTACCGCCGCATCGTAGCTGGCCACTCGCCCGACAGCCGGCTTGGCTCCGGCGCCACCCACCGTCGCTCGCCGCAGGGTTGGAGCGAGCGGCTGCTGGTAGCCGGTGTGGTCGTGGTGCTGACGACGTGGATCGTGGGTCCTCAGCTCCTCCTCCTGTATCGCGCGGCGTTCGCCTGGGTGGAGGACCGGGCGCTGTTCGCATTGCTGGCCCGGCTGGCGGACGCTCCGGCCGGCGCGGTACGTAACTCGCTGATATTCGCGGCGGCGACCGCTCTGCTCGCGCTGGCCACAGCGGGTCCGGCCAGCGTGGCAGCCGCACTCCGAAAGGGAGCCCGCCCGTCGCCAGGGTCACGGCTCGCCGACGTGGTCAGCCTACTGCCACTGGGTACCTCCGCCGTCACCATCGGGCTCGGCTTCGTCCTTGCCCTCGGCTTTGGCG
>CAJWOB010000148.1 GCA_913043885.1 uncultured Spirochaetaceae bacterium
AGCGCTGGCAGCGGTGCAGCGCGCGGCTCGACGAGGCCGGCAGCTTCGCCGAGTGCCTCGCCGCACAGGACACCGCCGACACCGGCGCGCAGCAGTTGTTGGCGGTAATCGACGAGCTCTCGGCGGCCCTGAAGGCCGCCGAGGTCGACCTCGACCAGGCCCTGCTACGGTTGGGTGAGCGGCAGCTCGCCGCGCTCGCTGCGGAGCCACCCCTGCAGGCGCTGGGCTTTGCGCTCGCCGAGCGTCGCGACCTGGCAGCGGCCAAGCTGCCGGTGGAGCAGGAGCGGCTGATCGAGCGGCTGGCGAGCGACGGCTACCACGCCTGGAACCGGCTGTACGACCAGATGGCCGGCGCGCTGCGCGCCGATATGGGCGCCGGGGGCAGATCGCTATCGATGGGGCAGCTGGTGCACCGCCTCGAGGACAAGCGGGCGACGGTCAGGCGCGAGGCGCAGCAGCTACTGGAGTCCTCGTGGGAGGCGGCGCAGGAGTCGGCGGCGATGGCACTCAACCATCAGGCAGGGTTTCGGCTGAGCACCTACCGCGCCCGCGGCTGGACCTCGGTGCTGGACGAGCCGCTGCGCGGCAGTCGCCTGCAGCGCCAGACCCTGGACGCCATGTGGGACGCGGTAGCCCGCGGAGCCGAGCGGCTGCCCTCCTACCTGCGGCGCAAGGCAGCGCTGCTGGGGTCGGACGGTGTCTACTGGCACGACCAGTTTGCGCCGGTGGGCGAGTTCGGTCGCGAGCTGAGTTTCGCGGACGCACAGCAGTACATCGTCGAGCATTTCCGCGGCTTCAGTGCCGACCTGGCGGATTTCGCCACCCACGCTTTCGCACAGCGGTGGATCGAGGCGGAGGACCGCAGCGGCAAGGCGGCGGGCGGATTCTGCACCGATTTCCCGGTGTCCCAGCAGACCCGCATCTTTATGACCTTTGGTGGCACGTTTGGCGGCGTTACCACGCTCGCCCACGAGCTCGGCCACGCCTACCACTCCTGGCTACTGCGCGACCAGCCGCACTTCTGCACCCGCTATCCGATGACGCTCGCGGAGACGGCGAGCACGTTTTGCGAAGCACTCATCACCGATGCCGCCGTGGAGCGGGCCACCGACGACGCCGAGCGCCTGGCGCTCCTCGGCAGCGTCGCCGACGAGGCGGTGATCATGATGATGAACCTGCGCTGCCGGTTCCTGTTCGAGCTGGACTTCTATGAGCGTCGCGCAGCGGGGCCGCTGCAGCCGGCGGAGCTGAGCGAGATGATGGTAGCGGCGCAGCAGCGCGCCTTCTGCGGCGCACTTGCCGAGGATGGCACCCACCCGCGGTTCTGGGCGAGCAAGCAGCACTTCTACTTCACCGACGCGCCGTTCTACAACTTCCCCTACGTGTTCGGCTATCTGTTCAGTAGTGGGATCTATGCCCGCTCGCGGGAGGAGGGGCCGGCGTTTGCCGATCGCTACGCCGCTCTCCTCCGCGACACCGGCGCGATGCCGTGCGAACAGGTGGCCGAACGCCACCTCGGCGTGGACCTGGGCTCCACCGAGTTCTGGAACGCCGCCGTCGACGGTGTGCTCAGCGTGTTGCCGCGGGTGATGCAGCTGGCCGGCTGACGCTGGGCGCCGATGCCCGCCTATCGCCCGGCCCCCGCTACTGGATCAGGAGCGAGTCGAGCTCCACCTCGAAGGCAAAGACGCCATCGGCGATCGCAGCCTCGATGTCCTGTGGTGTCGCCTCGAATTTGAAGCGCAGCGCCGGCGTCGCCGTCCACGGCGCACCGAGCGTCGCGCCATCGTGGTCGAACTGATCGAACGGCAGCCTAATGCGCGTCCACAGGTCGCTGACCCCCACGCCGTGGGTGTAGTAAGAGCGCTCGTTCTCGCGATCGTCGTAGATGATGGTGGCGTGATCGAAGTTGGATGATCGGATCAAGAGGGTAAGCTCGTTGCCCCCCTCCCAGCTTCCCAGCGTGGTCAAGTGCAGGGTGATGTAGAAGATGTTCCCCTTGTCGAGGTACTCGCGGATGCCGTCGTCGATCTCGTAGGCGCCCTCGAGGCGCAACAGCGCCCCTTCCGGTCCGCCGTCGTGGACTGCGGTGTGCACGAACTGATCGGTCAGGCCCGGCGTGACGCGCTCCTCGCCGGCGTCGCTGCGGGAGTAGTCGTAGTACATACCGTTCGGACGCAGCTCCGCGGAGTACAGCAGCGGAGCGTCGGCGCTCTCGAAGTTCGCCACCACGTGCTGCTCCGGCGCCGGTGCTGACGCGAAGCGCAGGTTGTCCACCAGTACCGCTGCCGCCATCGACAGTTGATCGCGCTCCACACCGTCCCGGTATATGGAAGATGTGGAAGTTGTCGACCACCGGCACGCTCAACTGCACGGTGATGGGCCGGTCGTCGACCAGGCCGGGGAACTCGTCGGACGGCTGCAGCAGGTCGAAGGGAAGAAACACCCGCTGCCACTCGTCGTTCACCAGGCTCAGATAGGTGGAGAGGGTGTGCCAGCTGCAGTCGGGGTGCTCCTGACCGATAAACGCCTTGGCGATGGTGAATCCCAGGGGCTTCACATCCAGGGCGATGGCGTTGTACCCGCCCGGGGTGCGTGGCGTCTCCAGCCAGGCGTTGTGGGCCAGGTAGGCGTGCTTCCAGCGCTCCAGCTCCAGGCTGCTGAAGCTGGCGGTAAAATCGTAGCGAATGGCGGCGGAGCCATCCGGGCCTGCCCCCGGCGCCAGCTTGACCTCGGCGTCCGCGGCGCGGATGAGGCCGTCGCCCGGCCCCTCGCTGTACTCATCGGTGTTGGCGAATAGCTGCGTGTCCAGTACCTGCGCGTTGAAGTCATCGATGTGCGCGTCGCCCAGGGTGGCGATGGCGCTGCTGGGCCCGGTGGTGGCGCAGCCGGCCACCACGGCGCCAGCGGCGATCAGTACTGCCAACATCCGCTTCGTCATGCCGCCGATGAGATGCTCGATGACGGCGCCGCGCATAGGATACGATCGCTGGATGCTGAAGGCAGGATTGGTCGGCAGCGGCTTCGTGGCTCGTATCCACGTCGAGGCGCTCCGTCGCGTCGCTGAGCCGATCGCGGTCTTTTCGCCGACGCCAGCCAGGCGTGAGGCGTTTGCGGCCGAGCACGCGGTGGCCCCGGTCGGCTCGCTGGCGGAGCTGATCGATGCGGTGGACGTGGTCCATGTCTGCGCGCCGGCGTCCACCCACGAGGAGGTGGCGGTGGCGGCGCTGTCCGCGGGGGTCCACGTTGTCGTCGAGAAGCCGTTTACTGGCTACTTCGGCGCCGCCACCACGCCGCATAGGCAGATGCTGGAGGCGGCGACCGGCAGCGCGGGGCGGATGGTGGCTGCCGACCGCGCGTCGGCGGCTACGCTCTGCTACGCTGAGAACTTCGTGTACGCGCCTGCTGTGCAGCGTGAGGCGGAGATCGTTCGCAAGACCGATGCGCAGATTCTGCGTATGGTCGGCGAGGAGTCGCACTCCGGCTCCCATTCGCCCTTCTACGGCATGTGGCGGCACATGGGTGGTGGATCGCTTATTGGCAAGGGATGCCATCCGCTGACGGCGATGCTCTACCTGAAGCGTCTGGAGGGGATAACTCGGTTGGGGACGCCTATTCTCCCCGCCACCGCTACCGCGCGGGTACACGAGCTCACCCGGTTGCCCACCTACCGCGATGCGGGCCATCTCCGCACCGACTACGACGATATCGAGGACTTCGCGATGCTCCACGTCACCTTCGACGATGGCACCGTCGGCGACGTCTTCGCCTCCGAGGTGGTGCTGGGCGGGGTAATTAACTATGTGGAAGTGCACGCCAACAACCACCGCACCCGCTGCAACCTCAACCCAATTGACGCCCTCGAGACGTTCAATCCGGTCGGGGCGCGCCTCGACGATGTCTACGTGGTCGAGAAGATCGAGACCAAGGAGGGCTGGAGCAAGCCGGCCCCCGACGAGGACTGGATGCACGGCTATCCGGCGGAGATCGAGGAGTTCTACCGATCCATCGGCGCCGGCGAGCGCCCCGACAGCGACGCCGAGCTCGGCTATGCTACCGTCGCCACCATATACGCCGGCTACGTGTCGGCGGAGGAGCGGGGCGCAGAGGTGGAGGTGCCGTCCTTCGTGGAGGGGTAGCGGTGCCGGCAGAGGGATTCATCCTCAACGCCACCTACCAGATGGAGGGCGAGGTGCCGGTGGTCCACCTCTACGGCGTCCTGCGCGACGGTGGCGGCTTCCTGGTCCGGGATCGCCAGCAGCGCGCCCGTTTCTACATCCGCAGCCACGATCGCGATCAGGCACGGGCTGTGTTGGCAGGTGGCGGCAGCCTAGCGGCCAGCGAGCCCGCCACGCTGCAGGGGGAAGCCGTCGATCGGGTGGAGGTGCCGCGACCGCAGGATGCGCCAGCGGTTCGCGGTCGGCTGCAGCGGGCGGGGGTTAGCACTTTCGAGGCCGACGTCCGCTTTGCCTACCGTTACCTGATCGACCGCGGGGTGCGCAGCAGTGTCCGCATCGAGGGCGAGCGAACCAGCGTGCCGGGCCTGGCAGCTGCCTACGATCAGCCGCAGCTTACCCCGGGTACCTGGACCCCGCAGCTGCGGGTGCTGTCGGTGGACATCGAGACCGACCCTTACGAGGAACGGCTGTGGGCCATCGCGCTGCACGGCTGCGGCGCCGAGGAGGTGCTGCTGGTCGGGCATGGCCAGGCCGCCAACGAGGCGGAGCTGCTGCACCGATTCTGCACGCGGGTCCGCGAGCTCGATCCCGACGTGCTGGTGGGGTGGAACGTTATCGACTTCGACTTCCCGGTGCTGCTGCGCCGTGCCGCCAACGTCGGCATGGCGCTGGAGCTGGGGCGGGGGCCGGGGCGAACGCGACAGCGCGACGACGCCAGCGGCCGCCACTTCTCGGACTCTGTGTTCATCCCGGGCCGGGTGGTGATGGACGGCATCCGCCTGCTGCGCGGCGTGTCGGTGCGCCTGGAGGACTACACCCTCGACACGGCGGCACGTGAGATCCTGGGCGAAGGCAAGACCCACTCGGGGCCGGGCCACCTCGAGTTCATCGCCCGCACCTACCGGGTCGAGCCGGAGGTTTTCGTGGAGTACGCGCTCACCGACGCGCGTCTGGTCAGCGAGATCATCGAGAAGCTTCGTCTGGTGGAGTTCGCCGTCGAGCGCAGCGCGCTCACCGGGCTCTCTCCCGACCGCATCGGCGCATCGATCGCGGCGTTCGACTTCCTCTATCTGTCGCGGCTGGGGCCACGCGGGTTGGTGGCGCCCACCGTATGGGCCAGCGAAGGGGAGTCGTCGACGTCGGCGGACACCGCGGCCGCCAGCGGCGAGGTCGTCGCTACGCAGGGAGGCCATGTGCTCGCCTCCAGCCCCGGCTTGTACGACGACGTGCTGTTGTTCGATTTCAGGAGCCTGTACCCAAGCGTCATCCGTACGTTCCAGATCGACCCTGTAGGCCTGTTGGCGCCAACCGCCGCCGAGGACGCGATCGTGGCGCCGAACGGAGCGCGCTTCCGTCGCCAGACCGGCATCCTTACCGAGCTGTTGGACGAGCTGTTTGCCAGCCGTGCGGAGGCGGTTGCCGCCGGCAACGTCGTCGCCGGCAACGCCATCAAGATCCTGATGAACTCGTTCTACGGCGTCCTGGGCACGCCGGCCTGCCGCTTCCACAACCCCGAGATCGCCAACGCCATCACCGGTTTCGGTCGCCAGCTGCTGTTGTGGGCCAGGGACTGGATGGAGCAGCAGGCGGGCCTGGAGGTGTTGTATGGCGACACTGACAGTCTGTTCGTCCGCGCCAAGGTGGACGGCGGGCTCGACGAGGACGCGGGCCGCGAGCTGGCCGGTCGCATCAACCGGGAGCTTGCCGCCTTCGTGGAGCGGGAGTGGCGGGTGCCCAGCCGTCTCGAGCTGGAGTTCGAGGCCCACTACGAGCGCTTCTTCATTCCCGCGGTGCGGGGCGGCAAGCGGGGGGCGACCAAGCGCTATGTCGCAATGCGCGGCGGCGAGCTGGAATTCACCGGCATGGAGGTCGTCAGGCGCGACTGGACCGACCTTGCCCACGAGGTGCAGCGCGAGCTGTATCGGCGATTGTTCGCCGGCGAGCCGATGGAGGAATACCTAAGAGGAATCGTGGCGGAGGTAAGCGCGGGGCGCCGCGACTCCCAGCTGGTGTACCGCAAGTCGCTGCGCAAGGCCAGCGGCGAGTATCGAGCGGTGCCTCCGCATGTGGTGGCGGCGCGCAAGCTGCAGGCCGCTGCGGAGAACCGGCGCGCCGAGCGGGCCGAATCCGGGCGGCGTGGCCCCGAGCGACCGGACCCCGACGCCGCCGGGATGCGCGGCATCATCGACTACTACATCACGGTCGAGGGACCGGAGCCGGCGGCGCAACGGCAGAGCGCCCTGGACTACGAGCACTACATCAGTCGCCAGATCGAGCCGATCGCCGAGCCGGTGCTTGCCACCCAGCGCATCACCTTCGACGAGGTGCGTCGCAACGAGCGACAGCTGGAGCTGTTCTAGCAGCGCCTTCTGCCCGCGCCCGCCAAGGCCGATCAGGTAGAACCGCGCCGTGTCACCCCAGACCGAGCTGTCGTCCGACGCCGCGGGCGCTGACAGCCGCTCGTACACGTGGATGTCCTGCATGCCACGCC
>CAJWOB010000149.1 GCA_913043885.1 uncultured Spirochaetaceae bacterium
CTGCGACGCACTCTCTCTTCCGCGTTCTCGCGGCCGTAGAAATCCAAGTCGCCCATCGCGCTGACCTCTACGGGGTGGGAGTCGATCCACCAGTTGACCAAATCGAAGTGGTGCGTGGCCTTGTGGACCATGAGCCCGCCTGAGTTGTTCTTGTTTCTGTGCCAGCGCCGGAAATAGTCGGCGCCGTGTCGTGTGTCTAAGAGCCACTCTGTCCACAAGATCATCATCCATCACGTGTCAAATGTTCGCCAGAGAGTGATAGCATTGCTTACCGAAGTGTATCGACTTGACCTCGCCGATCGCGCCCTTCATGATGAGCTCCTTGACCTTCAGGTCCTCCTTGGTCTCGCGCTCGAGCTGCATGGCCTTGCTCGCCTCGCGCGCCTTGATCTCGCGCTGCGCCGAGAGCAGGCTGACCGTCTTGTTCTGCTTGTGCTCCTCGGCGTTCCACAGCGTGATCTGCCGCTCGAGGTCCTTGATGTGGTTCATCATGGCCTCGAGCTCCTCCTTCTTGTCCTTCTCGATGGTCTCCTGCCGCAGGTAGCTCGCGATGAAAATGTCCACCTCCTGCTTGAGCCCCTTGAGCTGCAGCTTGTAGCGCTTGTTCTCGTTCACGTACGAGTCGCAGTTGTGCCGCGCGTCCGTCAGCTGGAACTCGAGCTGCGGCAGCATGTTCTTGGCCGCGTCCAGCAGGCCCATGCGCTTCTTGAGCCGCCGCTTGGCGAGCTCGAACTCCTTGTTGGCGATGGCCAAACCCTCCGTCGACCGCTTCAGCTCCGTGGCCCCTTCCTTCTTTTTCAGGTCCAGCTCCACCTTTTGCAGCTTGGCGCCGCGGGCAACTAGCGCATCCAGGGAGATCTCCAGTCCGGGGGCGATGGCGCCACCTATGTACTCGGCCTTGCGGTTGAGAGCATCGAAGGTGGTGCCGGTGCCGAAGTCGATGATGACTGCTGGCACACCATACTCGTGCTGCACCGCCACGGCATTGACCACGCGGTCGGCACCGACATCCCGCGGCGGCTCGTACTTCACCGGAACGCCGGTCTTCACGCCGGCATCCACCACCAGCGGCGGCCGCCCGCACACGTCGTCAAGCACCTGCTGGAAGATCGGCGTGAGCGGGGGTACCACGCTGGCGAGCACCGAGCCGAGCGGCGCGGCATCGGCGGGCAGGCAGCCACGCAGCATGCCACCGACGGTAAACGCGTACTCGTCAGCGGTTGCCTGAGGGTGGGTGTGCAGACGGTAGCTGGCCTGCAGCGCATCGCCACTGAATAGCCCTATCGCGATGTTGGTGTTACCAACGTCCACTGCCACCAACATCATTGGCCTCCTTGGGCCGCGGCGGGATCGACTGGCAGATTGTCGATGAGCCGTACGCTCCCAAAGCGCGCGGCACCGATGATGAGGGTGGTGGGCGATACCGCAACTGCCTCATCGAAAGTACCGGGGTCGACCAGCGCGAGATAATCGACGCTGTCGGCTGCAGCCGACACCACCCCGGCACCGGCGGCAAGCAGCTCGTCGACCTGGCGCAGCCCCCGGCCATACGCGCCGGCGACTGCGCGCAGGCTCTCGTGGAGCGCGGTGGCTCGCTGCCGAGCGTCGGGTTCGAGCCGCTGGTTGCGGGAGCTCAGCGCCAGGCCATCTGCCTCTCGCACCGTGGCGCAGGCGACGATGTCGGTGGGCGTGCCGAGGTCCGCTACCAGTCGACGAACGACGGCCAACTGCTGTGCGTCCTTACGCCCGAAGTAGGCGAGGTCAGGGCGCAACACCGTGAGCAGCTTGGCCACCACGGTTGCGACGCCGGCGAAGTGGCCGGGACGCGCCGCGCCCTCCCATCGCTCGGAGACACCGGCGACCGTGACCGTGGTGGCGAATCCGTCGGGGTAGATGTCGTCGCTCGCCGGTGTCCACACCAGGTCGATGCCCGCGGCTTCTGCTAGGTCCAGGTCGCGCTGCAGATCGCGCGGGTAGGCGCTCAAGTCGTCGCTGCTGTCGAATTGCCTGGGGTTCACGAAGATGGAGATGGCCGCGACGTCGCTCTCCGCGCGGCAGCGGCGCATCAGGGCGGCGTGACCCTCGTGCAGCGCCCCCATGGTGGGCACCAGCCCCAGGCGGCCGCTGGCCAACGCCCGCTCCTCCCACGCCTGCTCGATCCGCTGGAAGACTCTCACCGACTGCGGAACCGCTCCAGCTCGTCCTTGTCCATCAGATACGAGTGCTCTTTGTCGGGGAAGCGACGTTCGCGCACCTCATCGCAGTACTGCGCGATGGCGTCGACAATCGTGGCCGCGGCGTCGGCGTAACGTTTGGCAAAGCGTGGCGACTCACCGCGGTGAAGCCCCACCACCTCGTGAAACACCAGCACCTGGCCGTCGCACTCGGCACCCGCACCGATACCGATCGTGGGTACCGAGACCTCTTCTGACACCGCTGCACCGACTCGCCGCGGGACCGCCTCCACCACGATGGCGAAGCAGCCGGCGTCGGCGACTGCACCGGCGTCGGCGACGACACCATCCGCCTGGTCGGCGGTCTGCCCCTGGACGACGTTGCCCCCCAGTAGGTGGCTGGACTGCGGGCCGAGGCCCACGTGGCCGACCACCGGAATGCCGGCCGCGACTATGGCCTCGATCACCGGCACCCGCTCACGACCGCCCTCCAGTTTGACGGCCTCACACCGCCCTTCCTGCATCAAGCGAACCGCGTTGTCGACCGCGTCGGCGACGGAGCGGTGGTAGGAGCCGAACGGCAGGTCGCCAATCAGCAGCGCCTTGGGGTGCGCACGGGCGACGGAGCGGCAGTGGTGGACCATGTCGTCCATGGTCACCGGGATGGTGTCGGTGTGGCCGAGGGCGAAGATGCCGAGGGTGTCGCCGACCAGGATCATGTCGACGCCGGCCGCGTCCGCCAGCATCGCCGCCGTGTAGTCGTAGGCCGTGATCATGGTGAGCGGCGTGCTGCCCGGCGGCTTCTTGGTGATGTGACGGACGGTTACCTTATCGCGCATGCGCCGACTCCTCCTGACGGGACGCGCGGTGTCAATAATGCGCATGCCACGTCGTCCCGGTTCCCGCGGAAATCCGGGCAACACTTTCCGTACCGGACGCAGCCCGTCGCTCACTCGCCGCCATCGATTGCCAACGGTCGGCGGTGCGCGCCACGTCGCTACGTAAAGGTTCGTGCGGACGCTATGCCGTGTCAACGCCAGGTACTATGCGGCCGCGCCGCGCCCCGCATAGTTGCGATTCGACCGCGCTCCTTATAGGGTGGCGGCTCGAAACCAATGGACCAGGTACGCATCGGCATTATCCGGGGGCTGCGGCCCCGCCCACGAGCGCCAGGGGGCGCGGACGTCGGCCTTCGCCGGCGACGCACACTGGAAGCCGTGGGGGCCGCCCCACGGCTTTTTTTGTGCCTTCTGTGGCTGTGCCTCGGTGGGATACAGGGCGAACGATGAAGCGGACGATCTCCATTCTCGACACCACGCTCCGTGACGGCGAACAGATGCAGGACGTCAGCTACACAGCCGACGAGAAGCTGTCGATCGCCCGCACGCTGCTGGTGGACGTTGGCGTCAATCACCTCGAGCTCTCCAGCGCGCTGGTGAGCGAGGGGGAGCGGGACGCGGTTGCGCGCGTAGTGAGCTGGGCGCGCGAGCATGACCGGGTCGATGCGATCGAAGTGCTCGGATTCACCGACGGGGCGCGGTCGGCGCGCTGGATCAACGAGGTGGGCGCGTGCACCATGAATATTCTGGGGAAGGGATCGCGGCGGCACGTCGAGGGGCAGCTGCGAAAAAACCCCAGAGAGCACTTCGATGACATCGCTGCGACAGTGGCCGCTGCAGAAGAGCGGCGGATCGGCTGCAACATCTACCTCGAGGACTGGTCGGGGGGCATGTTGGAGGACGCGAGCTATGTCACCGACATGTTGCAGGCGATCCACCAGCTACCGCTGCTGCGGATCATGCTGCCCGACACCCGCGGCCTGCTCTCCCCGGAGCAGGTGAGCCGCTTCGTCGCCGACGCAGTGCAGGCCTATCCGGACGCGAGCTTCGACTTCCACGGCCACGACGACTACGGTCTTGCTACCGCCAATACGCTGGCCGCGGTCGGAGCGGGCGCAGCGTGCGTCCACTGCACCGTCAACGGCATGGGGGAGCGCGCCGGCAATGCCCCCCTGGAGGAGGTGGTAGTCGGGATCCACGATGTGCTCGGGCTGGCAACCAGCGTCGACGAGACCAAGCTGTACGCGGCCAGCAAGCAGGTGGACGTGTTCAGCGGTCGACGCGTGGCGCCGAACAAACCTATCGTTGGCGCCAATGTCTTCACCCAGACCGCGGGTATCCACGCCGATGGAGACCAGAAGGGCGACCTCTACAACAGCCCGCTGTCGCCTGAGCGCTTCGACCGGCCGCGACGCTACGCGCTGGGCAAGCTGAGCGGTCGCAGCAACCTGGACTTCAATCTCTCCGACCTCGGCATCGAGCTCGACGCCGATCAGCGGGGCAGGGTGCTGGCGCGCATCAAGGAGGTGGCAGATCGCAAGACGACCATCACGCAGGAGGACCTGCCCTTCATCATCTCCGACGTGCTGGAGACGCAGAGCGACCCGGTGTTCGAGCTGCAGAGCTGTGTCGTGGTGTCCAGTATCGGCCTCAAGCCGGTGGCCACCGTCAAGCTCGCCCATCGTGGTAGCGGGGACTCGCCGGAACAGCTCGAGGCCAGCGCCCAGGGAGATGGTGGCTACGATGCGTTTATGAATGCGCTGCGCGAGATTGTCGGACGTTTGAATCTGGTCCTGCCAACGCTCACCGACTACCACGTGGCGATCCCCGCGGGCGGCGACACGGACGCCCTGGTGCAGTGCACCATCACCTGGGCTCACCCCACCCACGCCGAGCGGATGTTCAGCACCAAGGGCGTCAACAGCGATCAGGTCCTGGCGGCGGCCGAAGCCACCGAGAAGATGCTGAATCTTCTTCCGGCCATGGGCAGCGGCATACGGCCGCTGGCGGAGCGGCAGACGTGAGCACGTCGTCGAAGGCCACGTCGGGACGACTGTGGGATAAGGGCGGGTCTCTGGACGCGTTGGTAGATCGATTCACCGTGGGCGACGACTACCTGCTCGACCAGCGCCTGGCGACCGCCGACTGCCTGGCGACGCTGGCGCACGCGGAGATGCTGTGTCGGGTGGAGCTAGTGAGTGCGGAGGAGCTGGCGGAGCTGCAGGCTGCGCTGGGCAGCGCTCTGCAGGACATCGCCGCCGGCAGCTTCGCTATCCAGCCCGAGGACGAGGACGTGCACACCGCCCTGGAACGCTACCTAACACGGCGCACCGCGGCGGGAGAGAAGGTGCACACCGGGCGCTCGCGTAACGACCAAGTGATGGCGGCGTTACGGCTGTACGGCCGCGAGGCGGTATTGGCCGTTCAGGCGGACGCGCTCGAGCTGGCCGGCCGCTTGTGCGCACTCGCCGAGCGGTATCCCGAGCTGCCGATGCCGGGACGGACCCACCTGCAGCCGGCGATGCCCTCATCGGTGGCGCTGTGGGCACAGGCCTTCTGCGAGGAGCTACTGGACGACGTGCAGATCCTCGATGGCGCGCGCCGGCTCACCGATCGCTCGCCACTCGGCTCGGCTGCTGGGTACGGCGTGCCACTGCCCCTCGATCGTGAGCTGGTGGCGCAGCGACTCGGATTCGACGGCGTCCACCACAACGTTCTGGCGGCGAGTAACGGCAGAGGCAAGATCGAGGCGGTAACATTGGACGCCTTGGAGCAACTCGCGCTGACGCTGTCACGCCTGGCGCAGGATCTGATGCTGTTCTCACTCAAGGAACTGGGGTACGTGAGCCTGCCTGCCGAGCTGTGCACCGGCAGCTCGATAATGCCCCAGAAGCGCAACCCGGACGCGCTGGAGCTAGTTCGTGCCAAGACCGCCACGGTGCACGGCTACGCGAGCGCCGTGAAGGGCGTGCTTCGCGCCATGCCATCCGGCTATCAGCGCGACCTGCAGGAGACCAAGCGACCCTACCTGCTGGGGTTGGCCGAGGTGGCGCTCATGGTCCGCGTGATGACCGCCACCGTGTCGGGGCTGCAGATCAACGACGCGGCGTTGCGTGCCGGCATGACTCCCGAGGTTATGGCCACCGACCGCGCGTACCAGCTGGTGCTGGAAGGGGTGCCCTTCCGGCAGGCGTATCGCCAGGTAGCTGAGGAGCTGCGCGGTGGTGATCTGAGCGCGGGGTGGGCCGCGGCGGGGGCGCGGGTCTCCCCCGGGGCGGCGGAGAACCTGGAGCTCGCGTCCACGGCCCGGCAGGTCGCCACCGCCATCAAGCAGGTCGCGGCGCGTCGCGAACAGATCGCGGAGGCGCTCAGCGCGTTGGCGGGGAGCCCGGTATCGGTGCTCGGCGCGAGCTGGCCAACGGCCGCGGTCGCGCCCGCGGGGTAGGGTAATGGGGAACGGCGCATTCCTGGTTGGCACCGAGGTCGCCCGGTCGGCGGGGCAGCCGCCGCCCGGCGGTGCCACCACCGATGGCCACACCGCTATCCCCACCGGGGGGGGAGGTCCCCAAAGCGATGCTCTCGATCATCGGCATGCCCGAGACACTCGAGA
>CAJWOB010000150.1 GCA_913043885.1 uncultured Spirochaetaceae bacterium
CCTCGTCTTCGGTGACGGTCGGCAGGCTGCATGCGGCCGGCGTCCGGTCGATAGCGACCGCCACCGCCACGGGGCCTGATACCGCCCCTGTGGCGCCGATGGCGGCGACGCTCAAGCGGAACATCCGGCGGTCACCACGCGGCACCGCAAACCGCACCGATGGCGGCGCCGGTGGGGAGTCGAGCCCAGGGGTCGCCGGTGCCGACGCGTCGCCATAGCCGCTGGTGGACTCGAAGTGCAGCCGGGTGCCCGGCGGCGAGTCCGCCGCGGCGGTCACGCTCACCGTTACCACGCCGTTACCCGGTGCCCCTTCCACTACCGTCACCTGCGGAGGCGGCAGTGCCACCGGGGAGGCCAGCATCGCCGTCTGCATGGCGGTCGGGCCGCGCCGACCGGCTGCCGATACCGCGACGGCGCGCACCTCGGTGCCCTCTTCCACGGCAAACGGCGACAGGTAGAGCCAGCTACCGACATCCGGTTCGGTTCCGTCGAGGGTGTAATAGGTGACCGCGGCGGGCGCACCACTGATAGTGACGGTGAGCCGTCCGCTTCCGGCCCGGACGGCGATCGTCGGTCGCGGCGGCACCCGATTATCGAGATCGAACAACAGGCGGCGCTCGGCGCCCCATTGCGCTTCGGGCAGCTGGGCCCGCACCCGTAGCGGCACCAGTTTACGACTACCGGGAAAGCCAGTGAACTCGATGGCATCCGAGTAGAGGACGTCGAACTCGTCAGGCGTCTTGTCGTCGAGCGAGTAGTAGAGCGATGCGCCGACCGGCGAGCTAAGCAGCAGCTGGAAGCCCTCGCTCACCACCCCGCCGACCGAGCTGGCCACCACGCGCGGCGCCTCCTCTGCCACGACATTCAAGGCGACCGAACGCTCGAGCAGATTCAGCTCTTCGCGGAGCGGCCGGGCGACGACGCGGAGCTGAATCTCGCCGGTAATCGACAGCTCGACCGGCCCCTGATATTCGACGCCGTGCTTGATCGGATCGCGGCCGTCGAGGGCGTAGCGGATCCAGCGGACATTGCTGGACTCGATGACCAGTCGCTGGCGATTGCCAAACGTTCCGGCCACCGGGCTCAACACCTCCAGCGTCGGCGCAGCGAGGTGGCGGGCGTCGACGTCGTAGGTGGCAGACACCACGCGGCTGCGATTGCCAACCGCATCCTGCGCGAAAGCGGCCACTCGGTAGGCGCGGCGCTCCCCGGCGGGCGCGCTCAGGAGCATGGGGGAGCTCCCCCAGCGTTGGTTGCGGAAGAGCGGGTTGTCGTCCACCGCGTAGCGCAGCTCCACCCCGTCGGTGTCCATGGCTGCGAGGCTAATCTCAACGGCGTCCTGAAAGGTTCCGCCGGCTGGCGACAGCACCGGTGCAGCCGGAGCACGACGATCGATGATGTAGTCCAGCTGTCGGCGAGCGGAGGGCGCGCCGCTGGCGGCCGTCTCGGTGCTGCCGTCCGATGCCGCCGCCTCCACGACGAGCCGGTAGAGGCGCTCCTCACCGGGCGCGGCGGAAAGCATCAGCGGCTCCCGGACTCGGAAGCGAGTAAGCTCGGCGCCGCTGTCCAGATCTACGAACGCGGCAGATGGCGGCTGGCCGGGCACCGCGGAGATGACCGTAAGCGCTGTGTCCGCGCCGTAGCGGCCGGGGGGAGGGTCGATGGCAATGTTGGATTCCGTCTGTGCCGACGACAACACCGGCAGCAGCGTGGCGGCCACCAGCCACAGCCGTCGGACGGCACGGAAGCGATCGACCCGCATCGATCCTAGCATCGGCAGTTTGGGCTTTTTCCCCGCAGCGCCGTAGCGCTGGAGCTCTGCAGTGCCGACCACCCGCCCCCGGGCTCAGGCCGCGGTCAGCACCTCGGTACGGTCGTCGAGGATGGCAATCGTGTGTTCGAAGTGGGCGGAAGGGCGCCGATCGCTGGTAACGACGGTCCAGCCGTCGGCAAGCACCTCGACCTCCCAGTCGCCGAGGTTCAGCATAGGCTCCACCGCCAGCACCATGCCTGGCTTCAAGCGCGGGTTGCCCTCGTCGCTGGGGTAGTTTGGCACCTGTGGATCCTCGTGTTGCTGGAACCCAACCCCATGTCCGCAGTACTGCCGCACGACGCTGTATCCGGCCGACTCTGCCAGCTCGGTGACCGCGACGGCGATATCGCGCACCCGCGCGCCGGCCTTCGCTGCACCAACGGCACGCTGCAGGCACTCCTCGGTGGTAGCCAACAGATCGGCGACCTGGCCATCGATCTTCCCCACCGGGACCGTACACGCGGCGTCGCTGAAGTAGCCCCCTAGCTCGACGCCGACATCGAGGCTGACGATATCGCCGTCGTTCAGAGTGCGCTCGCCCGGGATGCCGTGAATTACCTCTTCGTTCACCGAAACGCAGAGCGTCGCGGGATAGTCCATGTAGCCCAGAAACGCCGCCTTCGCCCCATGGTCGGCGATGACCTGTGAAGCGATAGCGTCGAGCTCAGCGGTGGTTACACCGGGCACCACCGCAGCCCGCACCGAATCGAGGGCTTCACGCAACACCCTGGCGGAAGCGCGAATGCCGTCGAGATCGGCCTGGTTCTTCAGGCGCGTCACTCCGCCTCCACAGTCGAAGCCGCCTTCTTGCCCCTGCTGGGGGCCGCCGTCAGCTCTTTGAAAGCATCTTCGGCGTCGGCTCCAAAGGCCTCGGTTACCGCGACGTCCACTGCGTCGGCGACCCCGTCGGGGGTAATAGTGAGCTTGCCTTTGGTAACGACGCCCGGGTCCACCGTCAGCTTCGGTGTGGTGATGTTGCCGAGCACCTTGCCGCTACCGACGAGGTGCACCTCTTCCTCCGCCACGATGTTGCCAATGAGGGTGCCCGCAACGGTGACCCGACGAGCGCTGATGTCGGTCTTTACCCGGCCGTTGGCGCCCACCACCAGCTCGTCGTCGGTTTTGATATCCCCCTGGAACTTGCCGTCAATATGGATGGAGCCGTGCACGTGGAAACGCCCCTCGAACACAGATCCCTGGCCAATTGTGCAGTTTGCGGTGCCGTTCTTTGCTGGCATATCGGTCGTGGGGCAGGCGGAACAGGCCGGATGCGGTTGACACCGTACTAATTTCCGGTGGCGTTCACAAGGCGATTGATCATCACCCGCGCCCGCGTATAGGCAGGGTCCAGCTCTGTAGCGAACTCGAGGTCGCGCCGGGCGCCAGCCAGGTCGCCGCTCCGCCAGCGTACTTCGCCGAGTCGCGTGCGAATGCGGGCCGTGGCCTGACGGGTGTCGAGGCCGCCAGCACCAACCGCGTTGCCGAACTCGCGCAGGCGCCGGGCGGCCTCCTCTAACTCCTGCCGGGCGCGATCGTGACGGCCGGCGGCCGACAGCACCACCGCGAGGTTGTAGGGCACCGTCCAACTGGTCGCATCCTTGGTGCGTGCCGACGAGAGCGCGTCAACCGCTGGCTGCAATTGCCCCTCCATCGCGGCCGCGACGCCACGGAGCTCGTGCCACCACGCGGGCAAAACGCCGCCCTGTGCCTCGACGCGGCGCAGCACCATCGCGGCGCTCGACAGGTCGCCGGCCGCCAGGACGCGCGTGCTCAGCACGCGCTGCAGACGCTGGTGCCCGGGATGGGCCTCGCCAAGCTGCCAGAGGCTTCCACTCAGCCGTTCGGCGCCGAGTGTGGGACCGCGCAGCTCCAGCAACGCCAACTCCAGGTCGAGCGCCGGTACGTCGAGCTCCGCCAGCAGCGCGGCGACACGCTCTACCAACACGTCGCGGTCGTCGAGATGGCCCGCCGTCTGGTATACCCGAGCCGCTGCCACGGTCAGCGGTACCGCGTCGGGAAACAGGGGCAGGCCGGACGCCAGTACCCGGACGGACTCGACCAGATCGCCGGCGTCGGCGTGGATGCGGGCCAGGTTCAGGTAAGGCTGCCATGCAAACGTCGGCTCCAAAGAGGTGACGCGCCGGTAGAGGTCGGCGGCGTCCCCCCGACGCCCATCCTGCAGCGCCAGGTCGCCGGCGAGCTGGAGGGTCAGCGCTTCGTCGCCCCTGGTCGCCCGGTGCGCGGCCAGCCTACGCTGCGCCGTCTCTAGGCGGCCGGCGTCGTAGGCGATCAGAAACGCCGGCATGTCGTACACCGCGTCCGTGAGATGCTGCTCGTACAGCTCGCTGGCGGCATCCAGCTCACCCTCCGCCGCGTACCGTAGCGCTGCGTCCTGCACCAGGTCGGGTGACATCCGCAGCCCCAACGCGAGGAGTGCTTCGGAGTCGCGCAGAGACGGTGCAGATACCAGATCGACCAGGTCGGGAGCAAGCTCCGCGGCCGCTCCGCTCGCGCCGCCGGCGCTAGCGCCGGCAGCCACCAGGGCCTCGGCGGCGAGGAACTGGAAGGCAGCGCCACGGTCGGCGGTGCCACGCCCCGACTCCACCACCGCCAAAGCGTCGGCGCCACGACCGGCGCGCAGCGCGGCGTAGATCACCGCCTGGCGTATTGCCGGACTCCCGGGCATCGAGTCGTGGGCAGCGCGGGCCAGCTGGAACAGCCACTCCCAGCCCCCATCTGCAGACGCGGCCGATAGCGCGCGCTTCAGGACTCTGAGGTGATCGTGCTCGGAGCGGGCCACCCCGGCGGCGGCGACGATCGGCTGCCGCGCGGCCGGTGTCGCACCCAGTCCCAACAGGGAGTCGGCCTCCTGCAGATGCGCGGCCACCCGGTCGGCGGAGGCGGCGGCACGCGCTCGCCCCGACACGACGACAACTGCGGTTATTGCTGTCGCGGCGGCGACCAACACCACCGCGTAGAGCGCGTAGCGACGCACGCCGCTGGCGAGGGTCACTCGCCGCCGCTCGACGCGGGGTCTGCTTCTGCGGCGAGACGGCGCCGGGCACCGTCGAGAACGCCGTTTACGAAGCGGTAGGAGTCCTCGCTGCTGAAGTGTCTGGCGATGGCGACCGCCTCGTCGATGGTCACGCTGGCGGGGATGTCCGGCTGGTGCAGGAGGCAGTACACGCCCATCCGCAGCAACGACAGATCGACCCGCGCCAGCCGGTCGAGATCCCAGTGAGCGAGGTTGTCACGGATTACCTGATCCACCTCCTCGAGGCATTCGAGACACCCGGTGACGATGAGTGTGGCGAACGCGATCGCCCCGTCCGGCAAGGTCGCACGGCGGGGAGCGTCGATCCAGGAGAAGTCCAGCAGCTCCTGCAGCGGTGCGCCGGTTAGCTCGTAACGGTAGAGCGTCTGTACGGCCACAATCCGGCCGTCCCTTCGCGCTCCCATCTATAGCATCGCTTGCGCCAGCATCCCGCTGCCGCAAACAGTGCCCGTTTTGTGCCGGTCGTTACCAGTCGAGGGCGGCGTCGAAGACGGTTACCTCCGCCCGCTCTCGCAGCGCGTTGATGGCGTCGAGGAGGGCCTGCGAGTAGGCCACCGTCTGCTTGTTGTTGGTGAGCAGCACGTTGATCTGGTCCCGAACCTTGCTGGTGGTCTGCGGGTTCACCGGGTCGTCGAGGCCCAGGATCTTGGCACCGATCTTGTCCACCAGCTGAATGATGTGGAAGCCAACGTTGGATTGCAGCACGCCGCTGACCTCACCCACTTCCATTCCAAAGGGAGTCTCGAAGAAGGAGGCGCCGAGCAGCTGACTGAGGGCACGGTCGTCGCGGCGCAGATACGCACCGAAGAGGCCGCCGTTGTAGCGTGAGGCGTCGTCCTCCGACTTGTCCACCACCAGCTGGTCGAAGGACGCACCGTTGCGAAGATCGCGCAGGATACCGTCCGCCTTCTGACGAGCCTGCTCGCGCGCCGACGGCTCAAGGGTGCGCGTATCGACATAGATATGACGGAACTGCACCATATCCGGCTGCACGAATAGGTTGGTCTTGTTGGCCTCGTAGAACTCCGCGATCTCCTGCCCGGTCGGCGCCGCAATACCCTGCATCGAGGCCGGTGAAAGCCGCGCGATGTAGCGCTGCTGGATCATTCCCTTACGCAGCTCCTCCAGGTACATGTCCCACTCCAGGCCCTGCTGGGCAACGATTACCCGGTACTCGGCGTCCGTCAGCGCGCGGCCAAGATTCAGCTGCTGTCCATGCTGTGTGCGCAGCTCGTCGATGCGTGCGGTTACTTCAGCGGGGGTTACGACGACGTTGAAGTTGCCGGCGTCCTGGTCGAGGAGTCGCTCCCCGATCAGCAGATCCAACAACTGCCGGCGCTGGGTTGCCGGCACCGGTTGACCCGTGCGCCCCTCCACCAACTCCACGTGATTGCGGAGCTGACGCTGGGTAATGACGTCCATGCGATGGAGGCGCACCGTGGCCGCCGTCTTGTCGATGGCCTGCGCCCAGCCGCCAACGGCAAGGGCACATAACAGGGCGAGGGCGAGGGCGAGGGTAGAACGCGGGTGGAGCCAGGCGAGTGTGACGGACATCGGCTGGCAGTGAATATACCACGCAAATCGCCACTAACTCTGGCTTCCGCGCGGTAGAGCGGGCGACTAGTGGGCGCTAACCGTCGTCTCAGCGGCGGCAGTGCCGGGCACTCGGAAGTGGGGATGGAAGGCGCCGAAGCCGATCTTATCCATCAGCTTCTTGATCCCCGGCAGCTTGTC
>CAJWOB010000151.1 GCA_913043885.1 uncultured Spirochaetaceae bacterium
CGCGGTCAGGTCGTTACGGGGCTCCCCCGGGCCGAGTGCCTCGACCAGCCCGTCGAGGGCGGCGCCGGCATCGGCACATATGCCGATCTCCGGCGGATGCTCGTCCAGCCGCTCCTGCTCGATGTCGATGCGCAGCACCGTCCGCCCCTCCGCGGCGCCCAGCGCGGCGTTGCCGGAGGTGGTGCCGACGAACAGCACCACGTCGGCCTGGGCGATGAAGTCGGCGACCGGCTGGTACCTCATGTGCGGGACACCCACCGCCAGCGGGTGGCGGGCGGAGATCACGCCCTTCGACGCGTTGGTGGTCAGCACCGCCGCTCCCAGGCGCTCGGCCAGCCGGGTGAGGGCGTCGCTGGCGCCGCTGCGCACCACACCGGTGCCGGCCAGGATGAGGGGCCGTTGCGCATCGGCCAACGCCCGGGCTACCGCCTCGACGCCGGCGGGCGGCCCCCCGTCGCTGGCAGCTGTCGCACCGGCGGCGGCCGCGCCCGATGGAGCCAACAGCTCGATCTCCTCCACCGCTGCCAGGGTTGGCGTGGTGATCTCGATGAATGCCGGACGTGGCTGGCCGCTGCGCGCAGCGTCTACCGCCTCGTGCACCACCTGAGGGATCTCGGCGGCGCCACGGATCTTGCGCTTCCACTTGCACACCCAATCGATGGGGGTGCGCCACTCGTCCTCACCGGCCGCGCCGGCCCCACTGCTACCCGGGATCTTGGTGTCCTGTGGTCCGCTGATCACCACCATGGGCGACGAGTTCTTGAACGCGGTGGCCATGCCGGTGGAAGCGTTGAACAGACCCTCGCCGGGCAGCACGATTGCCGCGGCCATCTGATCGCCCACGCGGCCATAGCCGTCGCACATGTAGGTGGTGGGCTGCTCGCTGCGGCAGCTGATATAGCGAATGTGGTCGCGGCCGTAGAAGCCGTCGATGGCCTCGTACTGGCCCGCTCCCGGCACGCCAAACACGTGGCGAATGCCCTCGTTCTCCAGCGAACGAACCAGGGCGTGTCCGCCCATCATCTTGCTCATCTGATCTCCTTTGGAGCTAGTACACGCGGGGAAACGCGGCGCCGGCGAGCATCTGCCCATCTGCCAGGTCCGCGTCCACGTACGCCTTCATGATGTGATCGCCGGCAGCGACGTAATGCGTGCTCGCCGGCATGTAGTGATATCCGATTGCCCGTCGCGGTCGCTCGCTCCGATTGCGAAACGACGCATGCCACGTCAGACAGTGGTGGTAGTGGACCTGGCCACAGCCGACCGGACGGGGTACCGGTGCCACCTCGTGGCCGTCGTAGGTCGCCGGCAGCTCGCCGTTCAGACTTCCCGCCGGTGCCTCGCCCCAGGTGTGCGAGCGAGGCACCATCCACAGGCAACCGTTGTCCTGGTCCACGTCGTCGAGCGCCACCCAGGCGGTCACCTGTACGTCCGGCGCGAGGATGCGCCAGGCCGGGCCATCCTGGTGCCAGTCGGTGGTGCCACCGATCTCGCTGGGCTTGTACTGAATCTGGTCGTGCCAGATCCGCAGCTGGGCGGCCCCGGTCAGCTGCGCGATGTCGGCCACCACCGTGTCGTTGCGGAACAGCTTCTCGAAGCCGGCGCTGGCGTGCCACATGTTGACGATCTGCCACACCGGGCGCTGTTCGTCGCCGTTGAGATTGACGCACCTCACCGGCGGCTGCCGGCCGGCGGGCACCTGACCATCGATCACCAGCGCCAGGTCCGCCCGAAGCCGCTCGATATCGGCATCGTCGACCACCCGCTCCCCGGTGACGAAACCGTCCCGATGGAACTCCTCGACCTGCCGCTCGCTCAGCACCGATCGCTCGCCACCTAGGCTGCCCCCATCAGGCGAGCGGCGTTGTTCCAGAAGATGTCCTCGATCTGCGTATCGCTCAGCCCCTGCGACCAGGCCGCCCATTTGATGGAACGAAGATGCTCGAGCACGATGAGCACCGGCTTGTCGTCGGGATTGGTAAGGGTGTCCCACACCGGCGACTTCTCGTAGATGAAATAGAAGCTGTCGCCGACCGGCGCGTGGTGGCCGTGGGTGTGGCTGGCGGCGCCGAAGTCGGTACCCACCATGAAGTGCTCGTGACCGCAGATCTTCAGGATTGCCTCGTGCGCCACCGGCGAGCAGTTGGCGCTGGAGTCGAAGTAGACGTTGGGCAGGTCGGCGATCTTCGGTAGCCCCTCCCAGTTGTGTGCCGGCTGAAAGCCTCGAGAGGAGTGAGCGAGGATCAGCTTCATATCGGGGAAGCTCTCGCAGTAGTGGCGGATCCAGTGTTGGTTACCCGGGTCGGCGAGGGCGCGGTCCTTCACCATGTGCAGCGTGACGTACCAGCCCTCCTCGTTGGCCACCCGCATGATTTCTTCGGGGAGGTACTCCGGAATCTCGGCGTTGAGGGTCGGCTTCTTGATGGCGTGGACGTGGTAGCACTTGAGGCCGCTGAGCCCTAGTCGCTTCACGTTCTCGCGCACCCACTCGGGGTCGTCCTGAGGCTTGATCAGGAACGCGCCCTTGCAGTTGGGCTTGCCGCGGACGGAGTCGGCGGTCCACTCGCTTACCGTCAGGGTCTGCTCCGGTGCGTGCACCGTCGGCTTGGGCAGGAACCACCCCCCCAGCTGCCGGCCAGGGAAGATGGGCTGCATCAGCGTGATGTAGTCCTCGTAGGTGGCGTCCGCCGGGAAGCCGGGGGGCAGCGGCGCGTTGTAGGCCTCCTTGGCCCACAGGTGGGTGTGCATGTCCCAGAACTTGTCCGGGAGAAAGGAGGCGAGCTCGCGCTCGTGGAACTCCTGGTCGTGCTCGAGAAAGGTAGCGGTAGGGTCAGCTGCCATGGGCGACCGGTATCGTAGAGTGACGGTGGTGGGCGGTCCAGCACCACAGCTTGGTTGCCGGCCGACGGCCGCGCCAGTACTGTGCCGCGATGGTCGAGCGAGCACTCATCGAGGAACTGGCGGATTCCGAGACCGCGCTGCTGTGCAACGCGATGTCGATCCTGGGCCTTTCGGAACCCCACACCTACTACATGGACGGCACTATTCAGTGTTTGACGCCGGAGCTACCACCACTGGTGGGGCAGGCCATCACCATAAAGGTAGACACCTGCACGCCCGGCAAACCAAGTAACCCCGGGCCGATGCAGGAGCTGCACCGGCAGGCCGCCGAGCTGGACGTCCCTTTGGTGATCGTCTGTGAGACCACCAGCGGCACCCCCATGCGCGAGTGCGTAATGGGGGATGGCATGGCCAAGAGCTTCATCTCGCTCGGCATCGAGGGTCTGGTTACCGACGGGGGCGTGCGCGACATGCCCGGCATCGCCGCACAGGGCTTCCGCGTGTTCTCGATAGCGCGGGTGGTCCAGCACGCCAACCTGCACTGGTCCGATCTGAATGAGCCGGTGTCGGTCGGCGGCATCACCGTCAACAACGGCGACCTCATCCACGCGGACGAGGGTGGCTGCATCTTGGTACCCAAGGAGAACCATCCTTACATCGCCGAGGCTTGCCGGCTGGTGCAGTGGTTCGAGAAGGAGGCGCACACCATGTCGCGCCGCAGCGACCTGAGCCCGGCCCAGAAGACCAAGGAAATGGAGCGCATCGGCGGTGCGCACGCGGAGCGCATCGCCAAGCTGAAGGCGTCCGCCTAGCGGACGTCGGCGCCTGCCCGGCGGCTCGCACCTAGCGGGCGCCCGCGGCGGAGCGGCGGTCCGCGCCGCCATCACCCCGGTGCAGCCGGCGTTCCTCCATCACCGGGCGGATTGCCGCCTCCAACCGCGGCGACTCGGCGATCAGCTCGAGAAAGCGCTCGCGGCTGAGTGCCAGGCACACGGTCCGCTCCACGCTACGCACCGTAGCGTTGGCCGGCTCGCCGGTCAGCAGGGACACCTCACCGAAGAACGCCCCCGAGTCGAGGGTGGCCACCGGCCGCCCCTGGTCGGGGCCGCGCACGATCTCTACCTGGCCGCGGGCGATCAGGTAGAAGTGGCTGCCGGCGCCGCCCTCGGCGACGATGACCTGATCGGGCTCGAACACCCGACTGACGAAGCGGCCGGCGATCTGCCGCAGGTAGCGGCGCGGTAGCGTCGACAGCAGCGGAATGTCGGCCAGGCGCGCCCCGTCGACGGTGGCCCCACTGCCGTCGTCGCTCAGGTGGAACCCCTGCTGCGAGTGCCACAGCCGAGCATACACGCCCTTGGCGCCGAGCAGGCGGTTGTGACTCCCCTGCTCTACCAGCCGCCCCCGCTCCATTATCAGCACGTGGTCGGCGGCGGCGGCATGGCTGACGTGGTGGGTGGCCCACAGCACGGTGGTGGGGGGCGCCAGCGACCGAATTGTCGCCACCACGCCCTGCTCGGTAAGCAGATCCAGCGCGCCAGTGGCCTCGTCGAGCAGCAGAAGCGCTGGCCGGCGCACTAGCGCCCGCGCCAGCGCGATGCGCTGCACCTCGCCGCCCGACAGCGGCGCCTCGCCACCCACCTCCGTGTCGAACCCGGCCGGTAGCTTGGCGATGGCGTCGTAGATCTGCGCCGCGCGTGCAGCGGCGGCCACCTCCTCGTCGTCAGCAGCCTGCCGCCCGACACGAATGTTGTCGGCCACCGTTCCCGGTAGCAGCTGCGGCGTCTGGAACGCCACACCCACCGACTCCAACAGCCGCTCCTGGTCCAGCTGACCCGCAGGCGTGTCGTCCAGCAGCACCTCACCGCCGGTGGCGGTGCGCACCCCGGCGAGCAGCTCGATGAGCGACGTCTTGCCCGAGCCACTGGCACCCAGCAGCACCACCAGCTGCCCGGCCGTCAGCTCGGCGCTTACGGCGTCGACGATGGCCTGGCCTTCGGAAGTGGTAAGGGTCAGGCGAACGAGGGCGATGCGCTGCTGCACCGAGAGCGGCTGTACCGGGGGTGCCGCCGCAGACGCCGCGGCCAGCGCCGGCGGCACCCCGACGGGCACCTGTCCGCCGCGCAGCTCCGCCAGCCCGCCGCTCCCTGCAGCAGCAACGGGATCGCCGCGGTCAGCCCAACGGCCGCCGCCTCGAGGTTGAACAGCAGCGCCACCGCTGCAAGCAGCGCGCCCAGGCTAATCTGTCCCCGCACCGCAAGCGCCGAGCCGAGGGCCACCGCAATCAGCACCAGTAGCATGACGCCCAGCGTCGAAACGCGCCCCAGCAGCGCCGCCAGGAAGTTGGCGCGGGCGGACGCGGCGCGCAGCCTTTCCGACGTCTCCCGATAGCGGGTGAGCACGGCCGGGCGTTGGCGAAACGCGTGGATGACCGGCCATGCGTGCACGGTGCTGTGCACATGGTCGAGCGCCCGGGCCTCCTGACTCTTCTTGCGCTCGCTGGCGTCGACCGCCCGCCGGCCCAATAGACGAGGCCCCAGCAGCACCAGCGGGCTCGCCAGTGTGCAGGCGACCCCCAGCCGCCAATCGGTAATGAACAGCAACGCCACGCTGGTACCGGCCAGCAGGCTATGGAGCGTCACCGACGGTACTCCTCGCACCACCGCTCCCTCCACCGCGGCGACGTCGTTGGCAAAACGGGAGAGGACATCCGCGGGGCTGCGCGTTGTGAGGACACGGTCGGGGGCGGACAGCACCTCGCCAAAGACACCGCCCCGCACCCGCTGCACCAGCCGAGAGGCGGTGTTGGCGGTCAGGCGATCCTGAGAGACCGCGGCAGCGGTGCTCAGCAGGAAGCCGGCGCCGAGCGCCGCCAGCGCCAATGCCAGCACCCGCAGGTCGCCGCCGCCGATGGCGGTGTCCACCACCACCCGCGCCCCGATGGGGAAGCCGAGCGCAAAGGCCAGTTGCAGCAGCATCGCACCGACCACGCCGAGGGCGGCCCAGGGGAAGGTGAGATAGAGCCGGAACAACGCCGGCACGGCGCGTCCGCTGCGAGGCGGCTGCCCCACTGCTACGGCGCCATCGCTACGGCGCTACTGGTGGTCGGCGGCGCGCGATGCGCCTAGTAGCCCGCCGTCTCCGGGCGCACACCGACGCCATCCAGATGGCCCGCGGCGTGCATCGCCTGCCATTCTGCCAGGAAGGTGCCGTTCCAGGTGGTGGTAAACGGTTGCTCCAGCATGTCGCGGAACACGGTCCAGAAGATGATGATGCCGTCGGCACCGTCGCGCAGCGCCTCATAGGCAGTTTCGACCGATCGCACCAGCGCTGCGGTGATGAACGGCCGCCGCTGCCAGCCGGCGAACATCGATACGCACTCACGTATCAGCTTGGTGCCGTCGCCGCCCGCCTGCTTCACCGGCTCACAGAACGGTAGGACATGGCCGACGCCCGCCTGGGCGACCGCCGCCGCCTGTGCCAACGAAAACACCGTGGTGCAGAAGGTTTCCACGCCTTCCGCCGCCAGCGCCCGGAACGCACCGAGCGCGGGCACTCCACAGGGGATCTTGATGATGATCCGATCAGACATGGCGGTGAAGTGGTGGCTGACCTCGAGGATCTCCCCGGTGCTGTGGCCGTCCACCTCGACCGCTACCGGCAGGTCGGTGATATCGAGATAGCGTCTGATGACCTCGTCGATGTGGCCGTACTTCTGCACCATCTCGTTGAGGACTACGGTGTTGGTGACGATGCCCGCC
>CAJWOB010000152.1 GCA_913043885.1 uncultured Spirochaetaceae bacterium
GGAGATCGACACTCCCCACATCGGCAAGTATTTGAAGATGATCAGCAGGACCAGCGCGCTGAGGGTGAGCCCATAGAAGGAGCGCAGCCGAATCGCTCGATTCCATGTCTGGCGGCGGAGTGTCTTCTTGTAGATCTGCGAGAGCTCTGCCTGAGTTTGTGCCTGCGCTGTGGCGCCTCGATCCGCCGCAGTATCCGCCATTCACCCCCTACTCTACGCGCTCACCGTCACTCGCGCCACCGCCGCCGGCCTAGGCCGCCCCGGCCACCTCACCGATCGCCGCCGTCAACCGGTCCACCTCTTCCTCGGTATTGAAGAAGTGGGTGGAGATGCGCAGAGCATCGTGGCCGTCGCGGACGTGATCGTCGACGCTTATGTCGTACTGTTGGCGCAGGGTGCCGCGGATCTCGCCGGCAGGTGTGCCATCGACCTCGCACAACGTCGATCCGGGGGCGCGCAGGTCGTATTCGGCGGCACTGACCACCCTCACCCGATCGCCGGGTAGGGCCTTGAGCCCCTCGCGCAGCCGATCGGCCAGGTGGTAGTTGCGGGCAACGATGCTGTCCAGCCCGATGTTGTTGTTGAGCTCGATGGCGGCCGCCATGCCCAGCCGCGTGGGGCTGTCGAAGGTGCCGCTGATCTCGTAGCGCTTGGCGGCGGTTTCCCCGGGAGGCGTGTCGGGGCGGCCAAAGGCGTCCTGCAGCTCACGGCGGACGAACAGGGCTCCCGATCCGGATGGACCGAGCAGCCACTTGTGCATGCTGACGGCGTACAGATCGCAGCCTGCGGCGTCCAGGTTCACCGGCACTCGTGCCAGGGCCTGCGCGCCATCCACCACGCTCAACAGCCCATGCTCGCGCGCCAGGGCGCACATCTCCGCCAATGGGTAGAGATTGCCGCCTCGGGTGACGTGGCAGAACAGCAGCACGCGGGTGCGTTCGGTAATGGCCGCCCGCATCCGCTCGAGCAGGTCCTCGTGGCTGGTGAGCGGGCTGGGAATGGGTACCTCGCGAATCACCACGCCATCCCGCTCGGCGCGGGCCCGCCACGGGCCGATGCCGGTGGGGTGTTCCTGGCTGGTGGTGAGGATCTCGTCCCCCGGCTGTAGGCCGTTGACGGCAGCGGCGATCAGATCGAGGGCCTCACCGGCGTTGCGGAGAAAGGCGATCTCGTCCGGGTCGGCCCCCATCATCTGACCGGCCAGCGGGCGCAGCGTCTCCTCCACGTACTGACCCTGCTCGTTGCGATGTACCTCCGGCCGCGCCGACAGGCGCAGATACCCTTCAGCGACCGCGTCGAGGACCTGCTGCGGCGGCGTGCCCCAGGCGGCGCAGTTGAGGTACGCCAGCCCTGGGGCGGTGCGAAAGTGACTACGCACCTCGCTCCAGAAGTCGGTATCGGTCGGCTGGTGGCTTGGTGGCTTGGCTTCCATATGAACGTGTCCTATACCGCGTACGGAGGCGGCGTGTGGTTTTCCTGGCTACGCGCCAGCTCGTCGTCGAGCCTGCCATCACGGACGAACTGGTCGGCGCGGCCCTGATCGCCCAGCAGGTCGATCAGCTGCTGCTCCATCTGTTCGGCCCGCGGGTGGCCTTCGTCCGCCAGGTTGCGGCGCTGCTCGGGGTCTTCGCTCAGATCGTAGTACTCGCGCTTGCCCATCCGATAATGCCAGAGAAACCGCTCGCTGCCAGCCCAGAGGTACTGGCCATACTCCTCGTGCTCGCCGTGCCACAGCTCGCGTCCCAGGGAGGCAACCTCGCCGCGTAACAGCGGCATCAGCGAGTGGCCATCGACCTTGTCGGGGATCGGCAGTCCGCAGGCATCGAGCAACGTCGGCATCAGATCGGCGAGGCCGACGGTCTCGTCCTCGTACCTGGGCCCGGCCGTTACCTCGTCGTCGAAAGACGACGGCAGATTGAGGATGAAGGGCACCCGCGTCGACCCCTCGTAGCCCACCGACTTCGCCCACCAGTGCTGGTCGCCCAGCATCTCGCCATGGTCGGACACGTACACGAACAGCAGGTTGCGCAACATCAGGGTCCGCCACATGTGGTAGGTGAAGCGCGTGATCTGCGAGTCGACCTGGTCGATGAGGCCGTAGTAGGCCGCACGCCAGCGCCGCAGGTGCCTGGCGCTCGCCTCTTTGAACTCCGCCTCGGGGAAGGGGCCACGGGCGCCCTTCACGAACGGCGACTCGCCCTGCAGATAGCGCGCAGCATCACCGACCACGGGGAGCGGCAGATCGGGATCGTCGATGTAGCGGTCGAAGAAGACCGCCGGCGGGTCCCACGGCGGGTGAGGCTTGCTGAACGAAATGAACAGGAAGAACGGGGCGTCCCTGCCATGGTCGCTGACGTGCTGGTCCATCACGTGGATCGCCTCGGTGGCGGTCCAGGAGGTGACGTGCAGCTCCTCCGGCATCATCGACGCGCGGCCGGTGTAGCTGTTGTTGGTGACCCCGGAGCCGAACAGCCCGAAGTCCCCCCACCCGCGCTGCTCCAGGAAGGTCAGGTAGTCGTCGCGATAGCCGGGCGACAGGAAGCGCCCCTCCTCGTGGGTGCGCAGCAGATCGAATCCATACTCGGCGTCCTGCGGATAGACGTGGCGCTTGCCGACGCTGTAGGTGTGGTAACCGTTGCGCTGAAACACCCGGCAGAGCGTGTCCGGCTCGTCCCACTCCTCCATGTCGTCGAAGCCGACCATGCCGTGGGTTCTCGGGTGCTGTCCGCTGAACAGCGTCCGCCGCGCCCCCACGCAAGCCGGCTGCTCGGTGTAGGCGCACGGAAAGTAGTGGCCGGTGGTGGCCAGGGCATCGATGCCGGGAGTGTGGATGACCGGGTGGCCGGCCACACCGAGCGTATCGCCACGGTGCTGGTCGGCGCAGATAAGGATGACGTTGGGCCGGTTCGGCCGCTCGCCGCTAGCCAGGAAGCACTTCCCGGCCGGCGCGGATGTGCTCGAACAGGGGCTGTGCGCTTGCCGGCAGCGACGCGAACGCCTCGTCGCTGAGCGGTAACACGTCGTCGGTGCGCTCCCCGCGCTCCTCCGCCTCCACCTCGTAGTCGGCCAGCCCAGGCAGCAATCCGGTCAAGTTGAACCACCACGGCGCATAGCGAACCGCCAGCGTAACGCGCGGCTCGGACGAGCGGTTCTGCCCGGCGCTGTGCCACACCCGGCTGTCGAAGGCCAACACGCTGCCTGCCTTGCCGGTGGCCTGTATTTCGGAGTCCACCGGCTTGGTACCGTCGTAGCCGATGTCGCCGCCCGGATTGTTGCCAGCGCGGTGGCTACCGGGCACCACGTAGGTGGAGCCGTTGTCGCTGGAGAAGTCGCTCAGCATCCACAGCGTGGTCAGGTGGATGGGAAGGTCGCCATAGGGGGCCAGCAGGGCGCTGGTCTGCCCCAGGCTGAAGGGCCAGTCGCTGTGCCAGCCGCGACTGCTGTCGCCGCCGCTGTCGCTGTCGTCGGTGCCAAAGCCGGGGGCCAGGATGATGCCGGTGGTCAGCGAGATGCGGATGCCACCACCGAGGATCGCCTGCGCCGCGCCGACCAACCGCTGGTCCGCCACGTAGGGCGCGAACGACTGGTCATAGGCGATGATGCCGCGCAGGCAGCCGCGCTCGCCTTCGTAGCACTGCGGTCGCGCCGCCGCGGTGGCCAGCACACTGTCTCGCACGCTCGCTACCTGGTCGGGCGGGATGACCTCGTCGACCAGACACCACCCCTCGTAGCGGATGCGGCGGATCGTCTCTTCGAGGGTGACCTGCGGCACGGCGGGCTAGTAGTCGATGCCCACCTTGAGGACGCCGTCGTCGCCGCTGTTCGCCAGCGCAAACGCCCTGCCAGCATCCGCCAGCGCGAAGCGATGAGTTATCAACGATGCGATACCCACCTCGCCGCGCAGCACCAGATTCATGGCGTTGCCGTAGGGGGACCAGAACGAGTCGACGGCGCCAATACCGGCTCCGGAGGCGCGGACGGTGTAGTTGCGGGTGGTGATGCTGCCGATGTCGAACGGCATCACCGCGCTCCGGGCGTCGCCGAACAGGTGCAGCAGACCCTCGCTCTCGACCAGCTCGGTCGCAATCGCCAGCGACTCGGGAGAGCCGACCGTGTCGACCACCACCTCCACCAGCGCACCTGCGTTGGCACCTCGAACCTCTCCGGCCAGCTCAGAAGCCGGCCGACCGCTGTCCAGCGCCAGCGTGGCCCCATAGCGGGTGCCGGCTTCGCGCCGGGCGGCGATCGGATCGACCACCACGATGGTCGATGCCCCCAGGCGTGCCAGCAGCTGCACGAACAGCAGACCGGCCGCGCCCTGACCGACGACCGCAACCGCACCGGTGGCTACCGACGGAAATGTGTTGCACGCCTCGATGATCTGCCCGAGCTGTCGGGCGGCGGGAACCAGATGCAGGTCGGGGTTCTCCGCCGGCGGCAACCAGTACACCTGCGCCTGCGGCACCACCAGCGTCTCGGCCAGGCCCGTCGGGTTGGCGAGGTAGGCGGTTACCAGCTCGCTCGGCTTGGCCTCCCGCCATTGCCCGGAGGTGTATGCGGTCTCCTCGACCTTGCCCACGATCTCGTGCGCGCTGGCTCCCTTTTCCAGGGGATAGGCGTCGGCGCGGCCGTCGTAGACCTGCCGCACATTGCGGCCACTGAGGGTGGCGGCGATGGGAGTGATGCGGATGTGGTCGTCCCGCATCTCCGGCTCCGGGCAGTCGACGACCGCCACCTCGCCCGGTGCGGTGACCTCAGTGGCTTTCATCGCTGCCCAGCATGAGAGCGGCCGCCTGCGCCGTCAACAGCAGGCTCAGCGTCGCTCAAGCGAGCAGGGCTATATCCGGATAGTGGCCGGATAGCGGGACCAGACGTCACCTGGCTATCCGCACGCTATACGGATAGCGAAGCGCCGCCGCATCAGTGCGGCCGCGGCGTCACCGGCACGAAGGCACCGCCGGCGGTGGTGTCCGCCGCCGATACGGCGTCAGGCGAGGTAATCGCGTACACGTTGGCGGTGCGCAGATAGATCCGCAGCCGCAGCCGCTCGCCGGCCAGGTCGCTGCCATCCTTGCCCGCCCAGCGCAGGGGGTGGTGCAGCAGATCCAGCGGCGGCGTGAGCGAGCACTGCTCTCGATCGTAGCCGTCGACTACCTGCCCGCGGTCATCGACCAGCTCGCACATGACGTAGGCGGCGTTGCCGTCGTTCTGGCTGACTTCGCCGGGGATCTTGGCGTTGATCGCCAGTCCCTGCGTACCCATGACGAAGGAAGCGGTCAGGAAGTGGCTGTTCGACCAGGAGCTGACGTAGGTGAGTCGGTCGGCAGGCACCCCGGTAAGGGCGGTGTTGGTCCTGATGAGGATGCGGTTGCCGGCCAAGAGCGGATTGTGCACGCCACCGCCGCCGCGGCCGCCGTGTTGCGCCGGGCGCTCCCAGTTGAGCCCGTCACGGCTGGTCCACAGCTCGTTGCCCAGTGAACCGCCCGATCCGTGGCCATCCGATCGCACCGGCGAGAAGCCGGGCTCGGTGAAGCTGCCGGAGTAGAGGTTCACCACCATGAAGTAGCGACCCTCGTATTCGTAGGGAGAGCCGTTATAGAACTCCAGATCGGGTGGATCGAGCTCGTTCTGGTCGAGTTGGTAGTCCGGCGTTATGAGGGGCGAGGTCAGCGTGCGCATGCCGCGGGTGAAGCCCATGTCCCGCTTGTAGTCACTGGCGATGTCGGGCGTCCACGTAAAGCCGTCGTCACTGGCACGAATGGTCAGCACCCGCCGGGCGTTCAGGAACATCTCGTTGACGCCCTTGTGCTCGTAGCGCTGGATGCCCTTCTGATACATCAGGAACTTCATCGCCACCGAGCTCCAGATGCCGCCCCAGGCATCCCCCTCATTGAACACCGGGTTGCCGTCGTAGGCCTGCCAGCTCTCACCGTCGTCGCTGTGGTAGATGTACATCTCGTGCCCGTCGGGCCGCGAGGTGTTCTTGGTGTAGATGAAGCGTCCGAGCTCCGGGCTGTACAGCAGCCGCGCGCTGTAGCCCCAGTGAGTGCCCGGCTCGTCGTGGACGACGCGGACGTCCTCGAAGGTGATGCCGTCGCGGGTGCGGGCGCGATAGATCTGCCATGGCACTGCAGTTGCAACGAAGTGGCCCCACACCTCGTAGCTGCCATCCTCCTGGCGGAGAAACAGGCTGGGCGCAAACGGCAGCGTCGGCACGGCCTGGACGTTGGCGAAGTCGGAGGCGCCGAAGCGCACGCTCCCCCACGGCTCGTAGATGTCGGAGTGATCGCAGAACAGCAGCTTCATATCGTCTCCTCCGCGGGTGCCGCCCTCAGCGGTTCGTGGACTCAGCGGTCCCAGGGATAGGTGTAGGTGGGCGTATTGGCGAATCGCTTCTGACCGAGGATCAGCCGCCCGCCGGCGCCGGGGGCGAGCGCGCCGATGCGCGCGGTGGTGGAAAAGCCCAAGCCCGCCGACGCGCCCTCCAACCTGTCGGTGGTGGGCCGCTATGTGCTGCCCGCGGGCATCATGGGCGGGGCGCCGAAG
>CAJWOB010000153.1 GCA_913043885.1 uncultured Spirochaetaceae bacterium
CTTCGAGAAGAGCGGCGACTACCTGAAGAAATGGGAGCTGAGCACGGAGGAGAAGGCCATGCTCGACGCCAAGATCTTCGAGGTCAAGCTCGACGGCCTCACGAGCGGGACGTACACGGCCGGCCAGGCCGTGGCGCAGACCTCGTCGGGCGCCACGGGCAAGGTGAAGACCACGGTCACGGCCGGCACAACCGTGTACGTCAGCGTCACGTCCGGCGTGTTCACCAGCAGCAACGCCGTCACGATCAACAGTGCCGCCGCCGGGACGCCGTCGGCGGTCGAAAGCGATACCTTCAAAGTGAAAGTAACAAGCGCGACTGCGTTCGACACGTCGGGGTCCGTCACGGTCAACAGCGATGATCGAGGCACACCGACGTACGTCAGCAAAGGGACCGCGCGGTGCCACCCGGCCATGGTCGGCGACGGGCACTGCAACCTCGCGTGCAAGATCTCGCAGTGCCGCATGGACGGCGGCGACTGCCGGGACGGCGACAAGGACTCGGACCGCAACATCCTCGGCGAGGCCGAGGCGCAGGCGCGCGAGGCCGAGGGAATTGCTTGATCGGCCTTTCCGAGGTCACCCCGAGGCCCTCCGGGCGCCGTTCGGGGTCGCAAAGAGGTCTATCCCGGGCATTTGGGGGCCGCAAAACGCGCTTTTGGACCTCCGGAGGCCCGATTCGGCCGGGGATGGGCCCAGAAGAGCCCTCGAAAAGATCGCTCGAAACAGCGCACACCGCAATTCGCGCTGCCGGCCTCGACTCCCGCCGCCCCCGCCGACCGGGGGGTCGGGGGAGGGCGGCAGCCCACCCGGGGGAATTTCTTATTCAGTTTGATTTCGATCTACTGTAGAACCGCAAGCACAACATGATTCTTGCCGCCCCTAAGCAAGGAAGGGATGGGGCCGTGCGCGCCGCCTGCTCGGGCGAAATGACGCTCTTGGCGACGACATAGCCGTTCTGGTCCCAGAAGGCCAGGTCCTCGTCGGAGAGCACGGGGGGCATCGCTCCAGCGGTCTTCTCGGCGATGGGGGTCAACGCGCCGTTGGCTCCGTCTGTTTGAAGCAGCCCTGCGGAAGGTGTCGACCGTGCGCTTCTACGTCGTGCCGATGCTGTTTCTGGCTAGGTTCAACTGACTCGAGCGGTTACACCTAGGCTGCAAACGGGCCTTCGTGCCGCAGCTATGGAGAGCACGACCCCCGCAGAAACCGCTATATGGGTGTGTTATAGGGGGTAAGAAAATTAAGGGTCTCCTATTGGTTATGGCGTTTGAAATACGTTGGGGTGGCCCACCCCAGTGATTTTCCGCCGCTAGAACCAATAGCCGGCCGCTGGCTACACGGCATCTAGTATGCGCCAACCATACGGACCCGCAGAAGAACCCTCCGCACCCACACCGCTGCTGAGGTCATGCTTGCATCATCATCCTCCACGCGAAACGGCCGCACCCCGGGGCAGCCCAGGCCAGCGCCGGCCGTGCCAGTGATGGGAGCGAGCGCCCAGCCGCCGGAACCGGCCGCGCACCACCGGTAACTGCTGCCAACCACCAGCGCGCTACCATGCACCGCAGTGGCGCCATCATTCATGTTGAGCGATTCTTCCGCTGATGCAAGAGCAATAGTCCTCCATAGTTCATGTGCTGGTGGGCTGCCCTGGTACTAACGGGCGTTAGGCCCAGGCCATATGATCGTTTACCGAAGCTGGAAAGCACCTATGGCCCGATCCGGCCCCCACACCTGTTGCGCGCGCCGCGCTACCTGGTCATCGGCGTGATTCAGCTCTACCGCACCTTGCTTTCGCCACTGCTGCCGTCGAGCTGCATCTACAGCCCTACCTGCTCCCGCTACGCCCTTACCGCAGTGCAGCGCTACGGCTTCGTGAAGGGCGGCTATCTGGCGACGCGTCGCATCCTGCGCTGTCATCCGTGGCGTAGCGGCGGCCACGATCCGGTTCCCTAAGCCATGGACCGCAAGACGCTAATAGGACTCGGTCTGATCATGGCGATCGTCGTGGTGTACATGCAGTTCTTTCTGTTTCCGGAGACGGAGCCGATTGACCCTGAAGTGGCAGAGACGCTCGAGCTGGCCGACCCGCGACCGGAAGCCCTGAGTGACTCCTTCGCGGACTTTGCCAGCCCGATCAACGTCGCCGACGAGCAGGCGACTTTCGCGTTCACCGAGCCGATCGCCAAGCAGACCGATCTGTTCGATATCGTGTTCGATCCGCAGGGGGGCAGCATCACGTCGCTGCGGCTGCGCGAGCACGCCGACGTCGAGGGGCGCCATGTCGACTTGGTGGTTCGGCCGGGCCAGGATAGGTTTTTCGACGTCGTCTTTGGCGACTATCGAACGGAACCGTTGACGGCACTGTTCGACTTCGAGCAGCTGGACGCCTACACCTTCCAGTTCTCTCGTGTGCTCCTGGATCAGGATGGCGCACCGTTCACGCTGACCAAGCGCTACCATTTCGCTCCCGGCTCCTACCTGTTTCAGGTGAGCGTCGAGATCGATCACAGTCTCAATGAGTTCCCGGCGCTGGACTTCGACGGTATTGGCTACACACTCGCCGTGGCACCGCAGATTGGTCCGGAGTACGGCAGCCTGGGTGGCGGACTGTTTGCCGCCAGCAGCGCCGAGTTGCGGGAGTTCTGGAACTTCACCAATGGTAAGGCAGGATCCCAGCGGTTCCCGCGTGGCCAGCAGGTGGTGACCGAGCGCAAACACGTTACCTGGTCGGCCATCGTCGGTAAGTACTTCGCTGTAATCGCCGAGCCCGCGGTGGCCTTCGATCAGGTCACCTACGACGCCCGCCCTGACCCCGAGATCGATAGGCGCGGAGCGCTCTACTTCTCACGGCCGCCGCTGACCAGCTCCCGCAACGAGGACACCTTTAGGGTGTACGCCGGTCCGCGCAACCCGACGGAGATGGTCCGCTACAACGAGTCCGATCCGTTTGGCGGCGGGGGCCACGAGTTCGAGCGTGCGGTCAGCCGCCGGCCTCTCATCGGTTGGCTTTCCAACTTGCTGCGGGGCCTTCTCGACCTGCTGTATCGACTCATTCCCAACTACGGGGTGGCCATCATCCTGATGACCATCCTCATCAAGGCGATACTGTTCCCGCTCACCAAGAAGAGCATGGAGTCGACTGCCAAGATGGGCGCGTTGAGCCCCAAGATCAACGCGCTGCGGGAGAAGCACAAAGGCAACCCGCAGAAGATGAACCAGGAGATGGCGCAGCTCTACAAGAAGGAGGGCGTCAATCCGGCGGGGGGCTGCCTGCCGATCCTGCTGCAGATGCCGATCTTCTTTGCGCTGTTCGATCTGCTCAGCACCAACTTCGACCTGCGTGGTGCTGTGTTCATTGCGTCCTGGATCGCAGACCTCTCATCTCCCGAGACGCTGTTCTCCATTGGTGGGCTCGACGTCCGCATCCTGCCGTTTGTCATGTCCGGCTCGCAGCTGTTCCAGACCCGGCTTACCCAGAGCAACACCGGTTCGCAGCGTCAGATGAAGTTCATGATGTACGGGCTGCCGATCGTGTTCTTCTTCATTCTGTACGGCATGCCGTCTGGGCTGGTGGTCTACTGGACCATGCAGAACTTCCTGTCGATCGGGCAGCAGCTGTACTTCAACGAGAAACGCAAGCGCGACGCAGCCGGAGGCAGCGATAGCGCGGGTAAGGGGGGCGGTGGCAAGAAGCCCCCAACAAGGAGCAAGTGAATGGCCGAACGTGAGTTCGAAGGTCGTAGCGAAGAGGAAGCGATCAACAACGCGATCGAGGCGCTCGGGCTCGAGGCAGACGAGATCGACGTCGAGATAGTCGAGAATCAGAAGTCCGGCTTCCTCAAAGGGGGCAAGGTGCGCATCCGGGTGCACCTTGCCGATGACGCTGCTGGCGAAGATGGCGACGACGACTACGCCGACGAGTATCTGGAGCCGAGCAACGAGATAGAGAGCGCGATGGTGGAGTTTGTCTCCACCCTGCTGGCCAAGGCCAACCTCCCTTCCGACGTGCGCATCGACAGCCGCGAAGAGGGTCGCCTGATCCTGGAGATCCTCAGTGACGAGCCAGCCATCGTCATCGGCAAACACGGCGGGACACTCGAGGCGCTGCAGGTAATCGCCAACATCCGCGCCGGGCGCATCAACGACGGCGAGCCGGTACGTGTGGTGCTGGACACCGAGGACTACCGATATCGGCGCGAGCAGAACCTTCTCCGCATGGCCAATCGGGTGGCGCGGGACGTTAGACGCTCCCGGCGCTCCCAGCTGCTGGAACCGCTCAACGCATTCGAGCGTCGCATCGTCCATACGGCGCTCGGCGAGGAGGGGGATATCACCACGGAGAGTGAAGGCGACGGGCTCTACAAGCAGATTCGGGTCATGTACGTCGGCAGCGACATGTAGCGCCGCTGCCGGCGAGCCCACTCAGGCCCCCCACCCGGTCAGCGTCGAAAGACCAGCTCCACCAGATCTTCTGCAGTGCGCTGCGTCGTCTTGATTACCAACATCCGCTGATCGGCGTCGTAGGCCCAGCCGTCGCTATAGCGGCGGTATTCGGGATCCGTCTTCCAGCGTAGACCGTGCATCCGCAGCTCGACGAAGTTGGGGACACCCACCAACGCCACGTAGTGCGGCTGCCCTACTGGATAGGCCAGCCGTATTGCCCAGCTGTCCGGACCGGCTGACGCGCTGAGCGTGGCAGCCGTGAGTGCCCACAGATTGGGTTGGCCAAGCTGGCCGGACAGCGGTACCTCACGCGGCAGGTGGCGGCTGCGATGCAGCGTGCGCAATACCTCACTGGCCGGCATTCGGGTGGCCTGCCCCGTGGTCGCCACGTCCAGTGGGGCGAGCGGTATCGATCCGTCCGCTTCGGCATAGGCCAGTGCGCTGTGCAGCAGCAGCCGGCCCACCGAGTGGTGTGCCTCGCCGAAGGCGCTGTCGGTCAGCAGCGCAGCCGCTCGCAGCTGGAGGCGCAGGTCGACGCCGTCTGCGTCCAGCAGCATGCGATCTGCCGACACGGTAATTGCGGGCAACACCCACTGCTCGACCAGGCGCACGGCGCTGGCCGGCACGTCCTCCGGCAGCGCCTGTTGATCGCCAAGCTGGGCAAGCGGCGCGAACCGGCTCAGGTCGAGCAGCGTGGCCGCAGCACCAACGGCGGTGGCGACGCTGGCGCGGTCGGTCCGTACCTCAGCTTGGTCGTCGGCCGACGGTGCGGCGGTCGGTCCGGCCGTGGGTCCGGCGGTCGGCCCCGGTGTGACGAGCAGGGCCAGGCGCAGCAGCTCCTCGAGCAGTGCGCCTGAGCCGCGGTTCACCACGAACCGAGCGATATCCCACTGCTGCAGCACGGCCGTGTCACCGGCACCTACGCGGCGCTGAATGTCGGTGAGGCGCGCGGCGTCTGCGGCGAGGCTGGCGCCGGGATAGTCGCCGACCAGGCCCAGGAAGGGAATGAGTGCCCCCGGGGTGTGCGGCAGCGCTTGCTGCCGCTGCAGCTGAGCATAGGTGGTGGCGACCTGCTGCGTGACGGCGCGTAGTGCCGTGCCGCCGTCCTGGTACGCGGTGCCCGCCGCAAGTCCGACGGCGGTGGCCGCAGTTTCTGCCAGCTCAGCTGGCGGCCGTGTCTGACGTCCGATGGTCGACCAGGCTCGCGCTACGGCGCTCTCGTACGCGGCAAGGGAAGCAGCCGGCCCGGGGGCGGCTGCGGGGGCGGCGATTGCGTCCGCAGTCCGCTGCAGCCATCCCAGGCGCGCCGCGGCGGCGCCGCCCGCCTGGCGGGCAAAGCTGAAGACGGTGTCGCTGCCGGTGAGCTGCAGCAGCAGGGCGGGCGGGTCGGGACGGAACGAGGAGCCCGGCGCGCCCTCGATGACGATGGTGTCGGCGTGCCCGGCGACGATCGCAAGGGGGGTGCCGGCCAGCGGCCGAAGGGCGTTGGTCGTTTCCAGCGGGAGCGCGGCGGCGTCGGCGGGGGACGAGTCCGGGACGGAGAGCGTCCATTGCGCTCGGCCGCCATCCTCTCGAACGGCAAGCGTGGCGCCACCACGGAAACGCAATCGCACCGCATCGCCGACCACCTCGTAGGCCTCCAGTGGAGCCGCACTCCGCAGCCCGGCGACGTCCAGCTCCAATGGCGAGAGATCGGAAAACGCCACGGCAATGTCATCCCACCCGGCTCGCAGGCGATCGATGCCGCCCCGACCGCGCTCGCCGGACACCATTACCTGGCCCAGCGAGGCTCCGAAGCTCTCACTACCGGAGAACTGGATGTACAGGAGGGCGAAGATGACCCCGCTGTACAGGACTGGAATGAGGAGGTAGAGCGGCGACAGGCGCCTGCGTTGCCCGGCGCGCATAGCGGGAGCGCGCATTGTACGAGAGCCGGCCCGCTGAGCCAAGCGCCGCGTTGGCGCATGCGAGGAGCGGTGGCTACAGTACGCGCCGTGAGCGGCTCCGTCCGGAACGAAGCGCACGCGGATCGCAGCGCCGCGTGGCACGCGTTGGTCCCCATGGCGGCCGCCACGGCGGCGCTAACCGCCATGGCTG
>CAJWOB010000154.1 GCA_913043885.1 uncultured Spirochaetaceae bacterium
TCCTAACTTTCTCTCCTGTTGTCCGATGTTTTGTATATCCTTGCAATTCCAGTTCCCGTTTAATATCGGGCCAGTCTTCTGCGCGGAGTTCGCTAAAACGGGTGAGCTCCAGCAAAATTCTGTTCTTGTCCCAATTACCATCGAGCACGGCGAGTTCAGCAAGGCGTCCAATTTGTACCGTGCGGAGATGCGCTCGCTGCGCGGCGACGTGCGCGGCGAACAGTCCGGTCCCGGCACCCAGATCCACCACGTCGCGGAGCACCCGCGTCCCCTGGTCGATCGCATCGAGCGCCACGCGATACACCTCGTCGTAGGTGGGCAGCGCGATCCGCACCCACCGGTCGTATTCGCCGGCAACCTCATCGAACGCGTCACTCGGTCGCTGCGCTCTAGCCATGGCCTATGCCCTCTTGAACGGCGGCGCGACGAACGCCGGCTCGTCCCAGCCGCTGAGCCTTCCCGGTGCACCCCAGTCGGCAGGCGGCCGCCAGCGCTCCCAGCCGTCGCAGTAGGGTGAGGACCAGGCCTCGATCTCCGCTCTCGCATGCTCCGCGTCTCGGTGCACCACTGCCGCCGCCCGTGCCGACACGCTGCCGCCCTCCACCCAGGCCTGCAGCTCCTCGGCATCCTTGAGCTGCCACGCCCGGTCCGTGCCGACGACGATGTCGAGCACACGATCCTGGATATCGAGCCCGACCGGCGTGCGCCTGGCCGGCGACTCCAGGTTGACGTAGTAGCTCTGCAGCTCCCACTCGGGGCTCCAGAACACCCACACGGAGTAGGGCCTCCCGGCCGGAAAGATGCGCAGCACGTTGTTGGTCCAGCGACGAGCGACGTGAGGCTCCCGGGGCTGGCCGGCGGCTATCAGACGCTCGCGCTCGGCGCGACCATCCCGCGCGGCACGACGACTCCAGCCCACGCTGCCGTCTGGCGTGAACAGCACCACGTGACGCTCGTTGTCCTCGACGACGCGCGCCGGAGTGCCGCCCACATCACCCGGCCTGCCCCACCGGATGACCACTCCATCGCCTAGCCGCCACCGCACCATCCCCTCATCCACCGGCAAGCGCCTCTACGGCAGCATCTGAGTCAGCTCGGCCCAGCTGGTGACTGTGATGTCCGGCACGTGCGGGCCCGCCCCGTCACCAGACGCGTTGTACCAAATCGACGTCATCCCCACGGCGTTGGCGCCAGCCACATCGAACTGAGCCTTGTCACCGGCGAACCAGATCTGCTCCGGCGGTAGGTCGAGCCGACTGACTGCGGCGCTCATCAGCCCGACGCTCGGCTTGCGCAGAGCGTAGTCGGCCGACGTAATGACGAAGTCGAAGTGGTAATCGAGGCTCCCCCGCTGCAGATCGTGCTCGAGGCAATGGGCGCCGACCGTCGCGTTGCTGACCACACCCATGGCGACGCCCCGCGACGCCAGCGCCTCCAACAGCTCGACGATGCCAGACGTCGGGCGGTGGTCGTACGCCGCATCCCATGCCGCCACCTCCATCTCCTTGGCCGAGACCTTGGGGATTAGCCCGCACGCGGCCAGAGCCAACCGTTGGATGCCGATCTGCTGAACCTCGAGCACGTGGGTACGATCCTCGCGTCCGGTGATTCCGAGGGCCGCGTGGATCTCGTCCCACGCCCGCAACCCGGCCTCGCGCACATCGTCGGTGCTGACGTTTCTCGGGTTGTCACAGAGCTCCAGGACGCGCCCCCACTCCGCATCGGGATCGTAGCGGGAGGACTCCATGAGTGTGCCGCCGAAGTCGAACAGCGCGCCCAGTGGCGCTGCGACCTTTCGCGCATCGTTCATCGGCGCCCATGGTGCCCCGTACCCCACCGGCGCGCATCCTCCTCTGGTATGGTCAGGCAGGAGAGATGAGCAATAACGATAGCCTGGGAACGGCGCTTGTCGAGGACCTCCGGGCGCGGGTGCAGTTCGCGACCGGGCAGATCAGCGGGTAGCTTGCAGCAGCTGAGCGAGGAGGACGTGTGGTGGCGGCCCCACGACACTCACAACAGCGTCGCGAACCTGATTCTGCACGTGTGCGGCAACCTGTAGCACTTCGTTCTGAACGGCGTCTTCGGCGAGGCCTACGACCGCGATCGGGATGCGGAGTTCGCGCGCCGGAAGCGGATGCCGAAGGCGGAGCTGGGCGCGCTGCTGGAGCAGACCACCGAGCGCGTTGGCGAGTACCTTGGGCCGCTATCATCGGGGGACCTGCTCGAGGAGCGGTCGATCCACGGGATCGAGCAGAAGGTGCTGAGCGCGTTGATGAGCTCGGTGATTCATCTGCACGGCCACGGCGAACAGATCGTCTACCTCACCCGCCTCCGCCTCGGCGAGGCATACCGGTTCGATCACACCCAACCGCCGCCACCGCCGCCACCGCCGCAGGAGGTCGACGGCGGGGCGTAATCGCAGGCGTACGCCACCGCGCAGCCTCGGCGGCCCGCCACTGTCGATGACCATCCGCAGCTTCCAGCCGGGCGATCTGCCGCAGATCACGGCCATCTACAACCACTATGTCGAGCATTCACACGTCACGTTCGACGTCGCGCCGCGCAGCGAGGCGGAGGCTACGGCGTGGGCCCAGAAGTACGCGGACACCGGCGCCAACAGGTTGCTGGTGGCCGCCGCCGCCTACGCCTCGAGTCAGCCCTATCGGCCAAAGACCGCGTACGCCACATCGGTCGAGTTGTCGCTGTAAGTCCGCGAGGGGGCGCAGCGACGCGGGATCGGCAGGCGGCTTCTCACCAATCTGATCGGCGAGCTACAAGCAGAGCCCCTGGCACACCCGGCCTACGGCCTGGTTGCACTCCCCAACGAGGCGTCGTTGAACCTGCTGACGGAGTTCCTATTTCGGGAGGTCGGTACCACCAACGAGGTTGGTCGAAAGTTTTGATCGATATTGGGATGTAGCGATCTGGGAGCGAGAGCTGTGACGCGGTGCCTGCTCCCGGCGCCAAGGCTGGCTAGCGCTCGATCGCCGCGTAGATGTGGGGTTTGACCGCCCAGCTGAGCCTGGAGAACGGAATGCGCTGTACGAGCACCAGCGCGACCAGATCCTCCTGCGGCGCGATCCAGAACTCGGTGCTGGCGCCGCCGATCCAGCCGTACTCCCCCACCTGCGCCGCCGGCACCCAGTCGGTCTGATAGGCCCGCACCGAGACCCCGAGGCCGACCCCCAGGCCGTCGTAGCGCTCCGCTGGGGCCTTGTCGATGGGGATGAGGGAGTCTGGCAGCTGATTGCGGGTCATCTCCGCCACCGTTTCCGGCTGCAGCAGGCGCACCTCGCCGAGACGCTCGCCACCGGTCAGCATTAGACAGAAGCGCAGGCAGTCGGCGGCCGTGGATACCAGCCCGCCGCCGTTCGACAGAAACCTCGGCTTCACCAGGAAATTGCCTGCGTGTTCGTAGGTGCTGCCGCCCTGCGGAGCGAGGATCGTCCGCAGCCGCCCATCCTCGCCGGGTCCATGTAGGGCGGCGAGCCGGTGCCGCTGTTCGGGAGGGACGAAGAAGCCGGTATCCACCATCCCCAGCGGCTGGAAGATGCGCTCCTCCAGAAACTGGTCGAACGGCACGCCGGCCACCACCTCGATCAGACGCCCGAGGACGTCGGCTGAGATGCTGTACTGCCATCTATCCCCCGGGTGATAGAGCAGCGGCACCGTGCCGAGGATCTGCACGATCTCCTTCAGGTCGTGCTCGAACAGGCGATCCATGCCGGACTCGCGGTAGAGGTCACCTAAAGCGGACTTGCTGGCCAGGTAGCGGGAGGTTCCAGGCAGGCCCGAAGTGTGGCGCAGCGCGTCGCGCACCGTCATTTCGCGTGCGGCAGGTTCGAAGCGCAGCGACGCGGCGTCCGCCGCCGGATCGACTACCACCTGCATGTCGGCCAGCTCCGTCAGGTAGGAGGACAAGGGGGCGTCGAGGTCAATCTGCCCCTCCTCGACCAGCACCATGACGCCAGCGCTGCCGACGGCCTTGGTCATCGAGTAGATGCGGAAGATGGTGTCTTCCCGCATCGGCGTCCCACCATCGAGGTCGGCCACTCCGTACGTGCCGAGGTGCGCCACTTTGCCGTAGCGGGCAACTGCCGTAACGGCGCCAGATATCTCGCCCTCGTCGATCAGCCCGTGAACGGTACTGTCGATCTGCTGCAGAGCGGACGCGGACAGGCCCGCCTCGTGCGGTGCGGCCGGCAGGTCAGTGTCGAGGTTGGTCGCCATGGTCGCCGCCCTTCACCCCATCACCACGGCGAGGATAGAGCGGCGGCCGGCTTCGTGCCAGCACACTCGGAGCGCCGAGCGGGAGGGGAGCGGCTGACGCGTCTACCCCCCCCCACGTCACTCGACGGGAGCGGTCTAGTGGGCGTGTTATGACTATGGTCATGACCACTGTCTCAAAGAGCCGGCTCAAAGCGAGGATGCTCGAGTACTTCCGGAAAGTGGAGGAGAGCGGCGAGGAGCTGGTGGTTACGAGCCACGGCAAGCCGGTGCTCAAGGTGGTGCCCATCGAGCGCAAGCTCGGCCCCGAGGACCTGTTCGAGGCCGAGCGAGGACGGATCAGCTACGGCGATGACCCCGTAGCCGATACCTCTCGCGAATGGCCGGAGAGGTGAGCTCCCCGGTCCTCGACACCCATGTTCTGCTGTGGTGGACGCTGGACCCAGAGATGCTGTCGACGCCGGCCCGCAACGCATGCTCCGAAATCGGCCGAAGACCGAGAACATCACCCACGCGCCCTCGATCGAGCAGCGCTGCATCCACACCAGCGACTGGAAGCTGATTGTCACCCGGCCCATCCACGTTGTGCGCCACTACCCCGGTGATCACGATCTCTACAACCTCATCGAGGACCCCGAGGAGGAGCTGAATCTGTACCGGCCCCCCGAGACGACGAGCACAACCGCTTCCGCCACGAGCCGCCCTACAACGACGTGATAGCGGACCTGGCGAGCCAGCTTCGTGCGGCGGCGGACGAGATCGACGATCCGCTCGGCGTGGAGCTGGCGGATCAGTGCCTGCTCGAGATGAGCCGGCGGTAGAGTGAGCGGCGCCTTCGGCGACGCAAAGGAGGGCTCCGTCGTGCTTCTGACTAGTCTGACTAGTCACATCTCGAGCGGGACGGACCCTCTATTGGCGCCGGCCGGCTGGGGGAGATACGTGCACGCTGGGGCTCACCGCCCGACCGTTGCCGGCGAATCAAGAGCATAATCCGCTTGGAGAGCCTCCCCGACCGTGTGGCGGACGCCTGCGCGGAGCTCAGCAAGCAGCTGAGCGCTCTGCTGGGTCCGACGCTCGTCTCTATGTGGGTGCACGGGGCCGCGACGTTCGTGGATCGACCATCGCGACTCGGCGATGTCGATACACACGCGGTGATCGACGCGGACCTGCCAAACACCGCTTGGGAAGCGATACATCGAGCCGGAACCGCTGCGCCGGCACACCAGAGCGATGATCGCGGAGTTCTCACTGATGACCCGCTTCAAGGCCTACTCAGCGACGCGTGAGCTCGAGGCGGCCGGGCACTCCACAAACTTGGCGAGTGCATGATTGGCCCTGGACTCTGGACGCCCAGCGTCTACGACTACGTCGACGCGCGGCGGTCGCATTCGGGCCTGTCGCGGGACCGCTTTCCGTCCGATCACTCACGCGAGCTCGACCGGCGGCTGCGCGAGGCAGCCGCTGCTACGGTGGTCGACGTCCACCTGTCCCTGGAGTGCTCCACCGAGGTTAGCTGGGGCCAGCTGCACTGAGGTCAGCCGCGGGCAAGAGTTAGTCTAGAAACCCCTCGTCCTCAGGTGACAGGTGGCGCCGCGCCTCCTCGACGATGAAGTCCACCCCCAGCCCCGGCGTATCCCACACGTCGATGAAGCCGTCGCGGACGATGGGGTCCGGCAGCCCGGTGACGATGTCGTACCACCAGTCGGGATTGAGCCCCGGGTACTCGAGGGCGATGTAGTTCTGCGGCAGCGTGGCCGCCAGATGCACGTGGGCGGCTATGCCGAACAGCCCGTCGAGCACTCCGTGGGGGGCAATCAGGATGCCGTGCAGGTCCGCATACTCGGCCACCCACTTGAGCTCGGCGATGCCGCCGACGTCGGCCGGGTCGGGGCCGACCACGTCCACCGCCTGCTTCTCGAACAGCTCCTTGAAGTGCTGGCGTAAATAGATCTGCTCGCCCGTGTGAATGGGTGTCGACGTGCTTTCCGTGACCTGACGGTAGAGATCGGCCATCACGTATGGCGTGTAGTCGCCGGTGAGCATGTCCTCCAGCCACATGATGTGGTACGGCTCCAGTGCTCGTGCCAGGCGGATGGCATCCGGCACCGTCATGCCGGGACCGCAGTCCAGGGCCAAACCGACTTCGTCGCCGAGGGCTTCCTTCATCGCCTCGACGCAGGCGATCGTGTGCTTGAAGCCGCGCTCCGTCAACAGTCCTC
>CAJWOB010000155.1 GCA_913043885.1 uncultured Spirochaetaceae bacterium
GACGTGGGGGCGGTGGCGAAGCGCGACAAGAAGGCCAGAGAGCGGCTCGATGGCGAGGGCGGCGCAACGGTGTGGGGGCAGCTGATGCCGGCAGCCGCCTCGCTGGCCGCCGGACACCTGCCGATCGGCCTGTGCGCCGACCTACCCGTCGCGGGCGACGTCGCCGCCGGCCAACGCCTCTGCTGGCAGGATGTGGAGCTCCCGGAGAGCGAGGCCCTCACCCTGCGCCGAGAGCTGGAAGCGAGCGTGGCGGTGGGTGCCGCCGACGCCGTACCCGCGCCTCGCGTCGATTCTCAGTAGCTGAACTGCGGTCCGACCCAGATCCAGACGTTGCGCGACTGGAGGTCCTCGGGCGGGGCGGCGATAGGATGGTGGACATGCCGACGGCCTCCGCTCGGCGGCGAGTAGCCGACGCCAGGCTAGCCCAGCAGTCCTGCGGCCAGCTGCAATCGCTCGGCAGCCAGTTCACCGATAGCGGCGGCGACACCGGCACGACGGTACCAGTACCGCGCGTTGCCGAGGTCCCCCTCGACCCGGTGCAGGTAGGCGTGTACGTGGGCTGCCACCGGAGACTCGTCCGCCTGAGCGAGCTGATGGGCGCGCTCCCAGTCCCCGCGCGCCTCCCACCATAGCGCGATCGCCAGCGGCGGCCAGCCGGCCGGCGGCTGCGCCGCGTTGCCCGCATCGTCGAAGAGCGCAGCAATCCTGTTGGGTTCCATTATCGATTCACCATCACCGATCTAGCATCGTCTCGGATATGGCGAAACAGAAGCTACTCATCGGCTCGCCAAAGGTCCTGGTCCACGCCTCGCGCGGATACGGTTGCCCCGGCAACGTCTTGCCGTCGACCGAGATGTGGCCGCCAGCGGCAAAGTAGAGAATCGTGAAGCAGATGCTGTCACTGGTCGTCCTGGGGCCGACGAGGGGCTCGCCCACGTCCCGCCACTCGACCGATATGACGCGGCCACTGGACTCGATCCTCCAGCCAGGGGTGTGGCGCACATCACCGGTACGCTCGATGTTGGCAGCGACGATGGCTGCGTCCGGGTCGAATGGCGATACATCCCGTACCACCAGCCGATCGCGCACGAACTCCGCCAGTGCCCGATTGTCGGTGCAGGTGGCAGTGAGGGCGGGTGTGGATACGAACGCCACGGTGCCCTCGCCGGCGGCGCTATCGTGGGCATGGTACAAGCTCAGCGATCCGCTCACCGAGCCGTCGCCGCCACCATCGCGTTCGCGCAGGTAGGCGATCCAGTGTTCGCCGCTCCACAGCAGCCTGCCGAGGCCACGGTTCTTCATGTAGGCTAACCGTACATGCAGAAGATCCTATTCTTCGACGACTGGTGCCTGGACTCCGGCTACAACGCCGTTCGCCGCCTGGGCTCGCCAGAGCCCGTGCCCGAGGGCACATGGTCCGATCCCTACGACCTGGGCAACGCCTATCCTTCCGTGTTCTACGACGACGCGGTGGGCAAGTGGCGCTGCATCTACGGCGGCGACCCCGATCCCAACAACCCGATCTGCCATCACCTGTTCGGAGCGATCAGCGACGACGGCATCCACTGGGAGATCGACCCAATCTCGGACTCGCACACCTCCTGGTCCGATCGCTTCCCCCACTGCGTCATGGAGGGCACCAAGAACGCGGAATCGGGGCAGGTCTACGTCGATCCGCACGACAAGGAGAACCCCTACAAGATCCTGTTCCTCGACTGGGACTGGGTTACCGGCCCGGAGACGATGCGCAACCCGGTTCTGGTGAGCTCCGATGGTTACCACTGGCGCGAGCTGGAGGGGGCCCGTTGGGGCGACTTCTCGAGTGACACCTGCCACTCGGTGTTCTTCAATCCGCACAGCGGTCGGTACCAGATCATGTGCCGTGCCAAGAGCATTCTGGTGCCGTTTACCCAACGCCTGGTGGGGTACCTCGAGACCGAGGACTTCAAGACGTTTACCGAGCCGGAGATCATCCTGCGGCCCGACAGCAGCGATCCACCGCTGGTACAGCCCTACGGGATGCCGGTGTTCCCCTACGGCGACTACTTCATCGGCTTCTACTGGTTGCTGTGCGGCGACGGCGGCGAACGCACCACCAAGGGGGCTGGGCCGTTGCAACCCGAGCTCACCTACAGCGTCAACGGCCGCCACTTCAACCGCACCTTCCGCGAGTCGTTCATCGAGCGGGCGCAGCCCGGCGAGCTCGGCGCTTTCGGCCACTACCCCTGCTGCCTGGTCGAGGTGGATGACGAGCTGCGCATCTACTCGGTGGCGAGCCGCACCGATCACAGCGGCCGCGGGGTTACCGACGATCGGCCGCGACACGCGATGACCCTGCACCGGCTGCGCCGCGACGGCTTTATGTACCTGGAGAGCTACTCGGGGCAGGCCAGGATCCTCACCAAGGACTTCGAGCTGAAGGAGCCGCATCTGAGCCTGAACGTCCAGGCACCGATCGGCGAGGTGCGGGCGCAGCTGCTGGTGCACACCGGCGGTCTGCCCGGCCAGGGGCCGGCGACGCAGGAAGTGGCCAAAGGCTTCAGCTTCGAGGACTGCGAGCCGTTTACCGGCGACTCACTCGACTGGCGCCCGCGCTGGAAGGGCAATCCTTCCCTCGACGGGCTGGTTGGCAAGAACCTGCGGGTCGAGGTGACCTTCGAGCGGGCGCGGCTCTACGCGCTGGAGGTTGGCGGCACACTGCTGTACTGAGCTGAGAGCAGCGCCACCATCTGGCGGCTGACCTCATCCACATACCCCGACTGCATCTCCACCAGGTTGGTGTCGTGCCAGAATACCGGGTGGTGTGAGGCGGCAATCACCTGATAGCCGCGCTCGCACGCGCCCTCCACCAGGCGCTTGATCTGCCTGACGGTGTCGAAGTCCTGCCCCGCCTCCGGCTCGTCCAGCAGGATGGTGGCGCCGGGGGACACCGCCAGATTGGCGAGCGCCTGGCGCAGCATCTGGCCGTGCGAGGAGAAGCGGCCGCGGATGCGCAGCGTCATGGCCTCCCGGGTGCCGACGGCCGACCGGTCCACCCGCGGGTTCATCTTCTCGGTGTCGAACAGCCGGCGGTCGCTGCTGCCCTCGAACTCAACCTCGCCGTCGCCCGCCTCGGCCGCAACCAGGGCGCGGATGACGGTGCTCTTACCGCTGCCGTTGGGGCCGACCAGGGTGTTGAGGCCGGGAGCGAAGGTAATCGGGCCGCGGCGCTGCACCCGGCGCCGCCACTTGAGCTGCAGCTGCACGGTGCGGATCATCGCGCGCGGGCTTGGAGTATGCGGATAGCGCGCTCGCGCAAGGTGACGTTGCCGTCCGCCGCGCTGGCCGCAACCTGCAGCTGGCCGATGAACTGCTCCACGAACAGTGTGCCGACGACCTGCTCGGCGCGGTCGCCGGGCTCGCGCCGGTTACGCAGCGTCGGTGGCAGCGGGGCGTTGCTGGGCACCAATGCCAGGTGGTCGGCCGGCACGCCGGCGGCAAAGAACTGCTCGAAATAGTCGAGCGTCTCGTCGCGGTACGCGGCAAAGGTGCCGAGGTCGTAGGCCAGTAGCTCGGCGAGGTAGAACCGGAACTCCAGCTCGCTGGTGAGCGCCCCGCCGCGGCTCAGGATAGCGCGCGAGTTGGCCCGCAACTCGGCGTCCTCGTCGTCGATGCCCTCTATCGCAATGGCGCCGGCCACGGCGCCGTAACGCCGCACCACGAAGTCCAGCAACTCCGGATAGCGGCGCTGCAGGTCGGTGTGGCTCAGGCTGCCGGCGACGATGCGCTCGATCTCCGGGTCGGCGCGGAAGGTGCCGGGCTCCGCCTCGACGATCTCGCGAGCCAGGAACAGCGCCCGTACCGGACTGGGCGACACCGCGTTGAACGCCAGGTTGCGGGCGAACCGGGAGCGGATCTCGAGGTCATTTGGATATTCCTCCAGCAGCCCCTCCATCAGCAACTCCGCGGCGTCCACATCCACCGACCGCTGTGAGTGATACAGGGCGGTCGCCTCCTCCAGGCGCAGCTGGCGATCGAGGGCATCCAGAGCGCCCAGGTCCGGGTACTGATCCGTATAGGTAGCCAGTCGCTCTGCGGCGCGCTCGAACCGCCCCGCGGCGATCAGATCCTGCATCTCGGCGGTGGCCACACTCTCGTACTGCGCCACCAGGTCGGTGTCGGTTGGCCGTTGCTGGCGCAAGGCCGCGATGAGCTCGAACGCACGCCCCCACTGCGACTCGCTCGCCAGCTGTCCGATTCGCTGCACGTTGCCGCGGTACTGCACGCCACGCACTATCAGGAACCCGACGCCGACGACCAACAGCAAGGCGACGGTAGCCGCCGCCCACAGGATCGGGTCGCTACGCCGCATCGGCGCGATCTGCTGCTGCTGGTCGCTGGCCAACACCAGGCTCTCGGAGAGGGCGCCCGCTTCCACGTCGGCGGCGCTCTCGGCGGCACCGGCGGGCGGCTCGCTGGCGATCACCTTCTTGTACAGCTCGAGGTCCTCGTCCTGCACCACGCGATAGACCCGCACCTGTTCGGTGATGCCCTTGAGCCGGAACTCGCCCACCTGGCTGGTGGGCACCTTGGCCTTGTTCATGGCCAGATGGGTGGCCTCGGAGAAGTAGACTTCGCCGGCGTCGGTGATCCCCTCAATGCGGGAAGCCAGATTGACCGTCTCGCCGAACACATCCTTATTGACCACCTCGACTTCACCGGTATTGATGGCCACGCGGATCCCGATGCGGGCGTCGTCCACCGCATCGCGGTTGTAGGACCGCAGCCGCGCCTGCATGCGCAGCCCGCACAGCACCGCGTTGGTGGGGCTATCGAAGCACAACAGGAAGGCGTCGCCGATGGTCTTGACCACCCGACCGCCGTGGCTGGCGACGATGGGCGCCAGCAGCTCCTCGTGCTTCTGCAGCAGCTCCAGCATGGAGGCGCGGCTCGCCCTCGAGGTGCGGGCGGTGAAGCCCTTGATGTCGGTGAACACCACGGTGAGCGTTCGGGTCGCCATCGGCGCATCTTACCCCGACGGGCGACGGGGCGGGCCAGCGGGCCAGCGGGCCAGCGGGTCAGGCTGGCTCGGGCCGCCACCCAAATGCGCTACACTGTTTGCTGCCGTGCCGAGTGGCGAGCCCGCCCGCCGACGCCTGAGGCGTACCCCGCCGACACTCAAGCTGCTGTGCATATCCGATCACCGCGACCCGCTGGTGTACAACCCGCACATCAAGGAGAGATTCGGCGACGTCGACGCGGTGGTGAGCGCCGGCGACCTCTCCTTCGAGTACTACGACTACGTGCTGAGCAGCCTCAACAAGCCGCTGTTCTTCGTGTTCGGCAACCACAACCTGGAGCAACTGGCGCGATTCTCGCGCCGGTCCAGCGCCGGCGTGCTGCCGCTGGAGAGCGCTGCGGACGCCCCAGCGCTGGGCGGGATCCATGTCGGCGAACGCGTCCACGTCGAGCGGCGGGCGGACGGCACGCGGTTGCTAGTGGCGGGCCTTGGCGGCTCGCGGCGCTACAACGACGGCGGCAACCAGTTCAGCGAACGAGCCAGGGCGTGGCGAGTGCTGCGCGTGACGCCCCGGCTCTGGTACAACCGGCTCCGCTACGGGCGCTTCCTCGACATACTCGTCACCCACGCGCCGCCGCGAGGCATCGGCAACCGAGAAGATCTGCCCCACCAGGGCTTCCGGGTGTTCCTACGGTTCATGCGCCGCTGCCGCCCGCACTGTCTCATCCATGGCCACGTCCACCTCTACGACCGCAACGAGCGACGCGAGCACCGCTACGCCGACTGTAGGGTGGTTAACGCCTACGATCGCTGCGTGGTCGTGGTGGATGGCGGCGAGAGCTCCTCGCCGAGGAATCGCGAGAAGCTCTCGGCGAACGGCACCGCCGGCACGTAGCCGAGCTCCTTGACCGCTCGGATCATCGCCCGGCGACTTTCCCGAATCCACCTCATGTACACCAGCGGGAACGGCTCGTCGATGTCGGTAGCCCGGTAGGCGCTGAGCGCCGGCGAGTACACCTCGTCGTACCACTCACCTACCAGCTGCTCCAACCCCACCGGATGCCCTTCCCGATTTCGCAGGTAGCCGGCGTAGGTAACCAGTAGCTGCCGGAGCAGCGTCCGGCACCAGTCCTTGCGCCCCCTGGCGATCTGCGCCTCCGGTCGTAGCCGATGCAACCGGGTAATCCTCATGAATCGGTCGTACTCCTCGGCGGCGGTCGCTGCGGTGCGACGCAACGCACGACGTAGGCGTTGCGCCACGGCGGCAAAGGGGCGCCGCCGCCGCGCCACGCGGATGGTGTCGCGATAGGCAGCCACCAGACTGGTCTCTTGCCCCACTCGCTGCCATCGCCGCAGGACCTCGCAGATAACATCCAGCTCGTAGCGCCCGGGAAACAGCAGTAGCGCCACCTCGCGGCGCATGTAGTCGCGGATGATGCGGTG